>JAZFQY010000304.1:0-10904 GCA_036445355.1 Alphaproteobacteria bacterium | reverse complement strand
CGACTGTAGGGGCCGGTTTGAAACCGGCCCCTACGAATGCCGCCGCGCCTGAAAGAAGCGATGGGTTAGGTTCGCTAATTCGGGCTCCCACGCCGACGCCCTAGGCCACCGCCGCCGCCGGCGGCATACTGGCCGGCATGGACACCGAACTCCTCGACGGCGTGCGCGTCATCGACCTCGGGCAGTACATCCTCGGCCCCTTCGCGGCGCAGATCCTGGCCGACCTCGGCGCCGAGGTCCTAAAGGTCGAGCCGCCGCGGGGCGAGCCCATGCGCCGCATGGGCCCCATCGACAAGGACGGCGTCGCCGCCTTCTACAAGCTCTACAACCGCGGCAAGCGGGTGGTGGAGCTCGACCTCGCCGCGGGCGCCGGTGCCGTGTCCTTCGCCGCCCTCGTATCCGCCGCCGACGTGCTGGTCGAAGGCTACCGGCCGGGCGCGCTGGCGCGCCTCGGCTTCTCCAGCGAGCGCCTGGCGGCGCTGAACCCGCGCATCGTCCACTGCATCCTCAGCGGCTGGGGCGGCAGCGGCCCCTACGCGAGGCGCGCCGGGCACGACGTCAATTACATGGCGCTGGGCGGCGGCCTGGCGGCGAGCGGCCCGGCGGAGGCGCCGGCCATCGCCTACCCTCCGGTGGCGGACCATGCCAGCGCCGTGCAGGTGGCGCTCGCGGTCACCGCGGCCCTGTTCCGCCGCCAGCGCACCGGCACCGGCGCCGTTCTCGATGTGAGCCTGATGGAATCGGTGCTCGCCTGGCAGGCGATGAACCTGACCCAGGCGGCGCGCGGGCATCCGCCGCTCAGGGCCGGCGAAACGCTGAACGGCGGCGCCGCGTTCTACAATCTCTACCGCACCCATGACGGCGGCTGGATCAGCCTGGGCGCGGTGGAGGCCAAGTTCTGGGCCAATTTCTGCCGTGCCGTCGGGCGCGAGGACTGGGCGCCGCGTCACGGCGAGGCGCTGCCGCAGACGGCGCTCATCGCCGAGGTAGTGACACTCATCGCCGGCCAGCCATTGGCCCACTGGCGGGCGCTCCTCGACCCGGTGGAGTGCTGCTTCGAGGCGGTGCTCGACGTCGCCGAAGTGACGGCCCATCCGCAGATCCTGGCGCGCGGCTTCGCGCGCACCCATTTGTCGCCGGAGCCGCTGGTGGAGGTGCTGTTCCCGGCACGCATCGACGGCGCACCGCCGCGCCCGCGTGCCCCCGTCGCCTTCGTCACGCCCGAGGAGGCGGTAGCGGCCTGGATTTAAGTCGTGTGCGCGCACGCCTGCCGATACGGCGACTCCGCGGAGAGCTCCGCCATCTCCAGCCGCGTCACCCGGCGCTCCTGGGCGCAATAGTCGGCGACGGCGTCACGCAGGCTCTCGTTGCGGAAATAGTGGGCGCTGTAGGTCGCCACCGGCAGATAGCCGCGCTGGATCTTGTGCGGGCCCTGGGTCCCGGCCTCGACGCGCTCCAGGCCGTGGCGGATGGCGTAGTCGATGGCCTGGTAGTAGCAGGCCTCGAAATGCAGGAAGCGATAGTGGCCCGCCGCCCCCCAGTTGCGGCCATAGATGGCTTCCGGACCCTTGAAGTTGAGGGCGCCGGCCACCGTCCGCCCGTCCTTCTTCGCCAGCACCAGGACCACCTGCTCGCCCATGGTGGCGCTGACGATGTCGAGGAAGGCGCGGGTCAGGTAGGGGTAGCCCCACTTGCGGTCGTAGGTGGCGGCGTAGAAGCGGTAGAAGGCGTCCCACTCGCCGGCGCCGACTTCGCCGCCGCTCACGGCCGAGAGGATGATCCCCTGGGCCGCAACGTCACGCCGCTCCTTGCGGATCGCCTTGCGCTTGCGGCTGGTGAGGGCGTCCAGGAAGTCGTCGAAGTCCCGGTAGCCGCGATTGTGCCAGTGAAACTGCTGGCCCATGCGCCGTACCCAGCCGGCCTCGCCCATGAGGCGCCACTCGGCCTCGGTGGCGAAGGTGACGTGCACGGAGGAGACGCCCAGGCGCTCGGCGATGGTCTCAAGCGTGGCGATCACGGCCTTCCGCATCTCCCGGGCGTCGTCACCGGGCCGAACCAGCAGGCGCGGGCCCGGCACCGGCGTGAACGGCGCCGCCACCTGCAGCTTCGGGTAGTAGCGGCCGCCGGCGCGCTCGAATGCGTGCGCCCAGCCATGGTCGAAAACGTACTCGCCGAAGGACTGGTTCTTCAGATACATGGGTGCGGCACCCACGAGCCGCCCCTCGCCGTCCTCGATCAGCAGATGCTGGGGCAGCCAGCCGGCTTCGGCGCCCACCGAGCCGCTTTCCTCCAGGGCGTCGAGGAAGGCGTGCCCGACGAAGGGGTTGCCGCCGGCACAGGCGTCCCACGCCGCCGCCGGCACCTCGGCGATGCGCTCGATCAGGCGTGCGCTGACGGTGCCGCCATCGGGCATGGGTTCAGGCTCCGCTGCTGCGCTCGCCGGACGAGCGGCCTCACGCCAGCTCGAAGATGGCGTCGACCTCGACCGCCACGCCGAGCGGCAGCGAGGGCGCGCCGACGGCGAAGCGGGCGTGCCTGCCGGCGTCGCCGAACACCTCGACGATCAGGTCCGACGCGCCGTTGACGACCTGGGGCTGCTGGGTGAAGTCGGGCGGGCAATTGACGAAGCCGCCCAGCTTGACGCAACGCGCGACCCGGTCCAAGTCGCCGCCGCACGCCGCCTTGAGCTGGGCCAGGATGTTGATGGCGCACAAGCGGGCGCACGCCGCCCCCTCCTCGACGTCGAAGTCGCGGCCGACCTTGCCCACATATTTGAGCTCGCCGCCGGCGAACGGCACCTGCCCGGCGATGAAGACCAGCTTGCCGGTCTGCACGAAAGGCACGTAGTTGGCCGCCGGCGTCGGTGCCTCCGGCAGCTCAATGCCGAGTTCCGCCAGTCTTGCCTCGATCTTCCCCGTCATTTTGGACTCTCCCGCAAATTGGTATCGGCCAGCATAGCGGCGGCGCGGCGGCGAGGGAATCGGCGAAAAAATGGGGTGCGCCTACCTAATGCACACCCCGAGGTTCAGGGAGGAGAGTAGCCCGCGGTCAAAAGCGCCGCAGACGCGGGCTGGGAGGACCGGACCATGACCTGCGGCGAGCCATGGGCCGGAGCTCGGTGTTCCTTAGGCCGTCATGGGACGTCCTCCGCGCGTCTCAACTGCATCCCGTAGTGCCGCCACAGGTGACGCATTTCAGGCAGGTGCCGTTGCGCACCAGGGTAAAATTCCCGCACTCGCCGCAGGCGTCGCCGTCGTAGCCGTTGATGCGCGCGCTGCGCACCCGCTGCAGGCGCTCCTCGGTCGCCGCGACCGTGTGCTCCGCCGGCATCGGGGCGCTCGCCTCGGCGACCGTCACCGAGGACTCGCGCGCTGCCCCCGGCGCGCCGGCGCGCGCCTCGCGCCCGCCCTCGACCACCACCAGCCGGTTGCGCACGTAGCCTGTGGACACCGCCTGCCGGGAGACAGGGGGCAGGGCCTGCTCGCTCTCGCGCCGGCCCAAGCTGTCGGGCTCGAGATCGTGGGGCTGGACGTGCGCCAGGTCGTGACGGCCGAGATAGCTGATCGCCAGCTCCCGGAACATGTAGTCGAGCAGCGAGGACGCCAACTTGATGGTGTCGTTGCCCTCGACCAGCCCCTGGGGCTCGAAGCGCGTGAAGGTGAAGGCGTCGACAAACTCCTCCAGCGGCACGCCGTATTGCAGGCCAATGGAGACGGCGATGGCGAAATTATTCATGAGCGAGCGAAACGCCGCCCCCTCCTTGTGCATGTCGACGAAGATCTCGCCCAGGCGGCCGTCCTCGTATTCGCCGGTGCGCAGGTACACCTTGTGGCCGCCGACGATCGCCTTCTGGGTGTAGCCCTTGCGCCGGTGGGGCAGGCGGTGGCGGCTGGCACGTTCGACGACGCGCTCGATGATGCGCTCGGCCACCAGCTCGGCGCGCTTCGCCGCCGGCGCCTCGATCAGCTCCTGCACCGCCTCTTGCGGCTCGTCGTCGTCGAGGAGCTGGGCGGCCAGGGGCTGGCTCAACTTCGAGCCGTCGCGGTAGAGGGCGTTGGCCTTGAGCCCTAGGCGCCACGAGGCCATGTAGGCCGACTTGCACGCCTCCACAGTGGCCTCGCCGGGCATGTTGACGGTCTTGGAAATGGCGCCGGAAATGTAAGGCTGTGCCGCCGCCATCATGCGGATGTGGCTGTCCACAGACAGCGCTCGCCTGCCGTTGCGCCCGCACGGGCTGGCGCAATCGAACACGGGCAGATGTGCCTCTTTCAGATGCGGCGCCCCCTCCAGGCTCATGGCGCCACAGACATGGGCGTTGGCGGCCTCGATCTGGGCCGGCGTGAAGCCGAGCGCCGCCAGCATGTTGAAGCGCAGATCGTCGAGCGCCGCCGTGTCGAGCCCCAGCCGCTCGTTGCAGAACACTTCGCCCAGGGTCCATTTGTTGAACACGAACTTGATGTCGAATGCCGAGGCGAGCGCCGCCTCGACCCGCTCCAGGGCATCGTCGGAGAAGCCCTTGGCCGTCAGGGTCTCGTGGTTGATCCCAGGCGCGTCGGCGAGGGTGCCGTGGCCGACGGCGTAGCGCACGATGTCGTCGATCTCGGCGTCACCATAGCCCAGGGTCGCAAGCGCCACCGGCACCGTGCGGTTGATGATCTTGAAGTAGCCGCCGCCGGCGAGTTTCTTGAACTTGACCAGGGCGAAGTCCGGCTCGATGCCGGTGGTGTCGCAGTCCATCAACAGGCCGATGGTGCCGGTGGGCGCGATCACCGTCGCCTGCGCATTACGGAAGCCGTGCGCCTCGCCCATGGCGAGTGCCCGGTCCCAGGCTCGCGCCGCCGCCTCGGCCAGGGCAGGGTCGGGGCACTTGTCGTGCTCCAGGGCCACCGGATTGACGGTCAGCCTCTCGTAGCCTTCGCCCTCGCCGTGCGCCGCGCGGCGGTGGTTGCGCACCACCCGGAGCATGTGCGCGCGGTTGGCGTCGTAGGCGGCAAACGGTCCCATCTCCTCCGCCATCTCGGCCGAGGCGGCATAGGCGGTGCCGGTCATCAGTGCCGTGACGGCGGCGCAGGTCGTGCGCCCGGCGGCGCTGTCGTAGGCGATGCCGTTCGCCATCAACAGGGCGCCGATATTGGCGTAGCCGAGGCCCAGGGAACGAAAATCGTAGCTCAGGCGCGCGATCTCCTTCGACGGGAACTGCGCCATCAGCACTGAGATCTCGAGCGTGATCGTCCACAGGCGCACTGCGTGCTCGAAGGCATCGACGTCGAAGTCGTCGTCGGAGCGGCGGAACGCCATCAGGTTGAGCGAGGCCAGGTTGCACGCCGTGTCATCGAGGAACATGTACTCCGAGCATGGATTGGAGGCGTTGATGCGGCCCGAGGCCGGGCAGGTGTGCCACTCGTTGATGGTGGTGTCGAACTGCACGCCTGGATCGGCGCAGGCCCAGGCCGAATAGGCGATCTTGTCCCACAGGGCGCGGGCGCGCACGGTCTTGGCGACGGCACCGTCGGTGCGGCGCGTCAGCGACCACTCGCCATCCGCCTCGACGGCGCGCAAGAAGGCGTCGGTCAGCCGCACCGAATTGTTGGAGTTCTGACCCGAGACCGTGAGATAGGCCTCGGAATCCCAGTCAGTGTCGTATGTCGGGAACTCTATGCCGCTGTAGCCCTGGCGCACGAAATGGATCACGCGCTGGATGTAGTTCTCCGGCACCATCGCCGAGCGCGCATCGTGCACGGCGCGCTTCAGTGCCGGGTTCTGCTTCGGGTCGAAGCGCCCCTCTCCGGCGTCGCCATGGCAGGCGGACATGACGGCGTCCAAGTGGCGGCTGCACAGCTTCGAGCCGGTGACCAGCGCCGCCACCTTCTGCTCCTCGATGACCTTCCAGTCGATGTAGGCCTCGATGTCCGGATGGTCGATATCGACCACCACCATCTTCGCCGCCCGGCGCGTGGTGCCGCCGGACTTGATGGCGCCGGCGGCGCGATCGCCGACCTTGAGGAAGCTCATCAGGCCCGAGGATTTGCCGCCGCCGGACAGGGGCTCGCCCTTGCCGCGCAGGCGCGAGAAGTTGGAGCCGGTGCCGGAGCCGTACTTGAACAGGCGCGCCTCGCGCACCCACAAATCCATGATGCCCCCCTCGTTAACCAAGTCGTCGGCAATCGACTGGATGAAGCAGGCGTGCGGCTGCGGGTGCTCGTAGGCGGAGGCGGAGCGCGTCAGGCGGCCGCTCCGATAGTCGACGAAATAGTGGCCCTGTCCGGGCCCATCGATGCCGTAGGCCCAGTGGAGGCCGGTGTTGAACCATTGCGGGGAGTTCGGCGCCGCCTTCTGAGTCGCCAGCATGTGGCACATCTCGTCGTGATAGGCGCGCGCGTCCTCCTCGGAGTCGAAATAGCCACCCGTCCAGCCCCAGTAGGTCCAGGTGCCGGCCAGGCGGTCGAAGACCTGACGCGCGTCGGTCTCGCCGCCGAAGCGCTGGTCCTCGGGCAGGCCGGCCATGGCCTCGTGGTCCGGCTCGCGCCGCACCAGCCACTCGGGCACGCCGGGCTCCCCACGGGCACGCGTCTTGCGCGGCACGCCGGCCTGGCGGAGGTACTTTTGCGCCAGCACGTCGCAGGCGACCTGACTCCAGGCGGCGGGAACCAGAATATCCTTGGCCTCGAACACCGGGCGACCGTTGGGGTCGCGAATCTCGCTCGTGGCCCGGCGGAACGCGACGTCGGCGTAGGGGCCGCCGTTGGCGTGAGTGAATCGGCGGTCGATGCGCATGCAAAACTCTCAACGGTGCGAGTTGGTTGGTCCCCGACGGGGGCGCCGGGTGGTGCGCCGCCCCCGTCGGGGTAGTTGCGAGGCCTTTCCTAGCCTCGGCCCCCGCAACTCAAAATCTGTAGGGGCGCGGAAGCTAGACCACCACATATTGTGGTTTCAAGTCTGGAATTTATGGCGGCGGAAAGCCTAGGCGGAGCGCGCCGGTCGCGTGTCGGGGGGCGCCGTTGCGCCGCCGCCGCCGGCGACCGGTTGGGCCGACTCGGTGCCCACGGGTCCGCGGAGGGCTCCCACCCGGCCCACACACCAGCTGGACCTGGGTTCGCCGAAGTGCCATATTCCCGCCGCCTCGCGGGGGTGGCGACGATCGAAACGCGGCCGGAGCGCCGCCACGGGACATTGATGGCGACAGTGGGCACGCGGCTGATGACCTGGCTCAGGGGCAAACGGGTCGGCCGCGACGAATTCGGCAACCGGTACTATTGCGGCCGGCGACGCGCCGGCCACAAGCTTGAGCGCCGTTGGGTCATCTACCGGGGCGCCGACGAGGCCAGCGCCGTGCCGGCGGAGTGGCACGCCTGGCTGCACCACATCAGCGACGAGTTGCCGTTGGCCGAGTCGCCCCGGCGCCGCTGGCAGAAGGAGCATCTGCCCAACCAGACGGGCACGAAGGCCGCCTATCGGCCGCAGGGCAGCGTCCTCGCCGGCGGCCGGCGGGCCAAGGCCACGGGCGACTACGAGCCCTGGACGCCACCGTGACCGGCGCGCGCCGCGAACTGATCGAGGTCGGCACGGGAACCGCCGTCGTCCTAGCGCTCCTGGTCTTTCTCGTCTTGGCGTACACGAATTCGCGCGCTGGCGATCTGGTCGGCTACGACGTATTAGCGCGCTTCAGCCGCGTCGACGGGGTGGCGATCGGGACCGAGGTCCGCGCCGCCGGCATCCCCGTGGGTAGGGTGGTCAGGCTGTATCTGGACGAGAACCGGCAGGGCGTCCTGGTGCTGCACCTGGACGCCGGGCTCGTGCTCGACAGCGAAGCCTCGGCCGCCGTCGCCACCGACAGCCTGTTCGGTCAGAAGTTCGTCCAGCTCGACGTCGGCGGCGGCGACGAAGTGATCACGCCGGGGGGCGAGATCATCTACACCGAGTCATCCCTGATCGTCGACGACCTGCTGGAACTGATCATCCAGCGGGCGCGAGACCGGCAGCGGCCGAAGTAGGCATTTCGGGCGGGCAACGGACGGAGGGTCGTGGCCATGCGGCGCAACGTGTTGGAGACCATTCTCGGCGGCCTGGTCCTGCTGATCGCGGGGACGTTCCTCGTTTTCGCCTGGCGCACCTCGGAGGTTCAGGCGGTGCAGGGCTACCAGGTCACGGCCCGCTTTCTCAAGGTTGGCGGCCTCGAGGCCGGCAGCGACGTGCGCATCAACGGCGTCAAGGTCGGTACCGTCGTGGCGCGCGAACTCGACCTGGCGAACTTCGAGGCGGTGGTGACCATGAGCATCGCGCCGCGCATCAGACTGCCCGGCGACACCGTCGCGGTGATCACCAGCGACGGCCTGTTCGGCGGCAAGTATGTGCGCCTCATCCCCGGCGCCGAGGAGGCGCACATCGGCGCCGGCGGCGAGATCAAAGAGACCCGTGACTTCAAGAGCCTCGAAGATAGTGTCTCGGAGATCATCTACCTGGCGACCGGTGGGAACTGAAAGGCTGGTGCCGGCGCGTGGGCGGGACGGCTCCCGGCGGCCGCCGGCGCAGCGCTGGGACCCGCCGCGCTACGCCCGCAGCGCCCGTTTCGTCAGCGAGCTCGGCGCCGCGGTCATGGCGCTCTTGGATCCCAAGCCGGGTGAACGCATCCTCGACCTCGGCTGCGGCGACGGCGTGCTGACGGCGGAGCTGGCGGCGGCGGGGGCCACGGTCGTTGGCCTCGACGACAGCGCCGAGCAGGTGGCGGCGGCGCGCAACCGCGGCGTCGACGCGCGCCTCGGCGATGGCCAGTCGCTCGATTTCGCCGGCGAGTTCGACGCCATCTTCTCCAACGCCGCCCTGCACTGGATGCCGGACGCCGATGCCGTGATCGCCGGCGTGCGCCGGGCGCTGAAGCCGGGCGGACGCTTCATCGCCGAGTTTGGCGGCGACGGCAACTGCGCGCGCATTCGCCGCGCCCTGGTCGCGGCCCTCGCCCGCCGCGCCTTGGATGCCGATGCGGCGGATGCGTGGTACTTTCCGACCCCGGCGGCATACGCCGAGAGGCTGGCGGCTCACGGCTTCCGAGTCCGGTCGATGGAACGGATCCCGCGGCCGACGCCGCTTCCCGGCGACCTTGCCGACTGGCTGGAGACCTTCGCCGAGGGCTTCTTAGCCCTGGCGCCCGAAGGCGAGCGCAGCAGCCTCATCGGCGAGGTGCGCGCCGAACTGGAACCCGAGCTGCGCGACGACGAGGGCACATGGATCGCGGACTACGTGCGCCTGCGCTTCGCCGCCGATCTGGCAGACTGATCCTGCGGACGGCGGCGCTGGCGGCGGCCCTGTCGGTGGCGCTGTCGGCTGCGGCCCAGGAACCGGCACCGGTCGCCCTCGAGCCGCCGGACGAGGGCGCCGTGCTGCAGGGCCTGGACAAGGTGACGGCGCGGATTTCGACCTTCGACGCCCCGACCGGCTATCCCATCCGCTTCGGCACGCTCGAGATCACCGTTCGCGCCTGCCACAAGACACCGCCGGAGGAGCCGCCAGAATCGACCGCCTATCTGGAAGTGATCGAGGTCCGCCCGGACGAGATGATCACGCTCCTGTTCCAGGGCTGGATGTTCGCGTCCAGTCCGGCCCTGTCGGCCCTGGAGCATCCGGTCTATGACGTCTGGGTGATCGATTGTATGAAATCGGCGAACTCGTCGTCGCGCAATCCCGGCTGAAAGCGGGCGTCGCGCTGCAGTGCCTTGGTCAGGCGATTGCGATAGTGGCGGCGCGGGATCTCGATCGCGCCGAAGAGCTTCAGGTGGTCGGTGACGAATTGGGTGTCGAGCAGCACGTATTTGCCGCGCCTGAGCCGCGCCACCAGATGGCATAGGGCGACCTTGCTGGCATCGCGCACGCGGCTGAACATGCTCTCGCCGAAGAAGGCGCCGCCCAGGGCGACGCCGTAGAGGCCGCCGAGCAGGCGCCCGCCCTGCCAGCATTCCACCGAATGGGCGAAGCCCATGTCGTGCAGCGCCGAATACAGGCGTTCGATCTCGGGGTTGATCCAGGTCTCCGGCCGGCTCGTCGTACTCTCGGCGCAGGCGCGGATGACCTGCGCGAAGGCGGTGTCGCAACGAACCTCGAACAAGTCACGGCGCAGGGTCTTGCGCAGGCTGCGCGGGATGTGAAACCTCTTCAGCGGCAGGATGCCGCGCACCTCGGGATCGATCCAGAACAGGTCGCGGTCGTGACGGCTCTCCGCCATCGGAAAGATGCCGCTAGCATAGGCGCCAAGGAGGAGTTGCGGCGTCAATCGGGTCATGGCAAATCCGTCGCCGTCCGTCGGCCCGACGCCGCGCCGGCGATCAGTCGCCGCCGACGAAGCGCTCCAGCCAGTGAATATCGTATTCTCCATCGACGAAGGCCGGCTCGGCAACCACGTCGCGATGCAAAGGGGTCGTGGTCTCGATGCCGTCGACGACGAGCTCGTCCAGTGCCCGGCGCAGGCGCATCAGGCACTCGTTACGGTTGCTGCCGTGGACGATGAGCTTTGCCACCAGGCTGTCGTAATAGGGCGGTACCACATAGCCGGAATAGAGCGCGGAATCGACTCGCACCCCAAGACCGCCCGGGGTGTGGAAGCCCGTCACCATTCCCGGTGAGGGGGCGAAGGTACGCGGGTGCTCGGCGTTGATGCGGCACTCGATCGCATGCCCGTTCAGCCTTACGTTTTCCTGCTTGAAGGCCAGCGGAGCGCCGGCGGCAATGCGGATCGTCTCGCGCACGATATCGAGGCCGCAGATCATCTCCGTCACCGGGTGCTCCACCTGCAGGCGGGTGTTCATTTCGATGAAGTGGAACTCGCCATCCTGGTAGAGAAATTCGAGCGTACCGGCATTGCGGTAGCCGATGCGCTTCATGGCCGCGGTGACGACGGCGCCCATGCGCTCGCGCTC
>JAZFQY010000303.1:0-2700 GCA_036445355.1 Alphaproteobacteria bacterium | reverse complement strand
GGCGGCGGCCGGCAGGCTGAAATAGTCATAGGTGACGCCGTCGACGTCGAGGATCCGGCGTATTTTCAGGCTGTCATGCCCGGTCGTGGCCATGGCGGGCTCCCATAGGGACGGGGAAGAGCGTCCGACGGCACGGCAGGCCGAACGCAGGCCGTATATAGGCCCGCACCGGCGCCGCGCCAAGCGACGCCAACCATGTCATCGCCGGACACCGCCGGCGCGCCGACCCGATGCCCGGCGGTGAGGGCGGGCACCCCGGCGGTGAGCCTGCGGCGGGCAACCATGATCCGGGCGGCGATGGCGCCGACGGCCGCTTGCGGCCTGCATGAGACGGCAAGCCCATCATCGGCAGCGGCGAACATGCCTAACAGGCCGGGGCGAGAATATCACATTTTCGCCCCAATCCGGTCTAACCGACGCCACACGATGGGGGTGTATTAGCAGCCTATTGGGATCTCCCCTCGACACCCGGGATTATCGGTAGCCTCCGAATACAAATCTCTCTCGGGTTGGTCCCGTCCTAGCGGCCGCCGGTGCCCCCCACCCGGCGGCCGCCGTCTTTTCGGGTCCGTCTTCTCTGTCTGTTGGATAGGCAATCTCTAATTTACTATAGTTCGCCGAAAGAGCGGCACCGGCCCCGAACAACAGGCGAGGGAACACCACATGGAAAACTTCACGCCCTATTCCGCGCTCGCCGGCGGCGCGCTGATCGGCGTCGCCGCCTCCATCTTGCTGTGGCTCAACGGCCGCCTGGCCGGCGTCAGCGGCATCCTCGGCGGCCTGATGCGGCCGGCCGCCGGCGAAGCTCGCTGGCGTCTCCTGTTCCTGATCGGCCTGGTGATCGGCGCCCTCGTCTTTGCGGCCGCAGGCGGCGATGTATCGGCGGTTCGGGTCGATACCGGCATGCCCGTGCTCATCGCCGCCGGCCTGCTGACCGGCATCGGCACGCGTCTCGGTGGCGGCTGCACCAGCGGCCACGGCGTATGCGGCGTGGCGCGCCTGTCGCGACGGTCGATCACGGCTACTGCGACTTTCATGGTCGCCGCCGGCGCCACCGTGTTCGTCGTCCGCCACGTCATCGGAGGCTGAGCCATGTTGCGCGATTTCGTGGCGCTCGCCGCCGGCACGATCTTCGGACTGGGGCTGGCGGTCTCGCAGATGATCAACCCGGCCAAGATCCTGGGCTTCCTCGATGTCGCCGGCGCCTGGGACCCGAGCCTGGCCTTCGTCATGCTGGGCGCCGTGGCGGTGAGCGGCGTCGCCTTCCGGCTCGTCCTGCGGCGGCCGGCGCCGCGCCTGGCCGAGGCGTTCCAGCTGCCGACGGCCGAGGACATCGATGCGAGGCTGCTCGGCGGCGCCTCCGTCTTCGGCATCGGCTGGGGCCTGGCCGGCTTCTGCCCCGGCCCGGCGGTGGCGGCCCTGAGCCTGGGTAATATCAAGATCGTGGTATTCGTGATCGCCATGCTCATCGGCATGGTGCTTTACGCGCTGATCACGGGCCCGCGTCCCGCCGGCGCCCGAGCCGCCTAGCGACGACCGCCATATGCAGGCCATCGCGCCTGCGTTAGAGCCCTATCGGGCCGGATTGAACCATTCTGACGGAGCGATTTTGCGTCGAGACCAAGCACAGGCGCGAAGGGCGTATCGGGAATACGGCCTAGCGGCTGGGCGCCGGGATCGGCGCAAAAGCGCCCGTCCCTTCGGGTTTCCGACCGGCCGCCGCCCGGCGGCGAGGCGCGCTTGGCCAATGCCCCACATCGCCCGGCGCGCGCCTCACCACCGGATCGCCACGCCGGTCGAGAAACAGAATTGGTTCAATCCGGCCCGATAAGGCTCTAGGCTCGCGCCGGCGATGATGCAGGGATTCGAAGGCGAGGGCCTCGCCTGCGTGCGCGGCGAGCGGCTGGTGTTCGCGGGTCTCGATTTCTCCGTCGGCCCCGGCGAGGCGCTGCTTCTCACCGGGCCCAATGGCAGCGGCAAATCGTCCCTGTTGCGTCTGATGGCGGGGCTCATGCGTCCCGCCGCCGGCCGGCTCGCCTGGGACGGCGCGCCCATCGCCGGCGATCCCGAGGGGCATCGGGCGCGCCTGCATTATGTCGGCCATCAGGATCCTGTGAAGCCGATGCTGACGACGCGCGAGAGCGTCGCCTTCTGGTCGCGCCTGCACGCCGGCGGCGAGGCGGACGGCGATCCGGTGTCGGCCGCCCTGGCCCATTTCGGCATCGACGGCCTCGCCGCCATTCCCGGCCGTTTCCTCTCCGCCGGTCAGCGCCGGCGCACCAACCTGGCGCGGCTCCTGGCAGCCCCGGCGGTGCTGTGGTTGCTCGACGAGCCCACGGTCGGGCTCGACGACGCCGCCGTCGCCGCCCTGGAGAACGCCGTCTCCCGGCATCGCGGCGCCGGCGGCGTTGTCGTCGCCGCGACCCACGCCGCATTCAGTATCACCGACGAAACGCGGCTCGACCTCGATGCCTATTCCGGGCGCCAAATCGGAACCGCCGCGTGAGTCCTTTCGCCGCCGTCGTCCGCCGCGACCTGCGGCTGGCCCTGCGCAACTTCGCCGACAGCTTGCGGGTGGTCGCCTTCTTCGTCATCGCCGCGGTGCTGTTTCCCTTCGGCGTCGGGCCGGAGCCGGCGGTGCTCGCCCGCATCGCCGCCGGGGTGGTCTGGGTGATGGCCCTGCTCGCCGCCCTGTTGAGC
>JAZFQY010000302.1:0-3935 GCA_036445355.1 Alphaproteobacteria bacterium | reverse complement strand
TCGGCCGCCGACTGCGCCGATTTCGCCCGCCTCGCCGCCGAGACCGGAACGCCGCAGGCCGAACAGGCGGCGCGCATCAAGCTGGGCGACCTGTCCGAGACGGTGCGGGCTGCCGTCGCCACATTGGAGGCGAACCATGTCTCCGAACCCCTGGTCACGCCGGCCGGGGTGCAAATAATCATGGTGTGTGCCCGCAGCGAGTCCGCGATAGGGCCCGACCGCGACCAGATCATCGATCAGATTGGGCGCGAGCGCCTGCAAATGCTGGCGCGGCGCTACCTGCGAGACCTGAAACGGGCGGCGACTATCGATAGGCGCCTGTAATGACCGGCTCCGTGGAGTCGGTAGATGCGGCCGTTGTCGCCTTGACCATGGGCGAGCCCGCCGGTGTCGGCGGCGAGCTGGCCCTGAAGGCGTGGCTGCGGCGCGGCGACGGCGTGCCCGTCTTCTGCGTGATCGACGATGCGGCCCGGCTCTCCGCACTGGCCAAGAGCCTGGGGCTCGACGTGCCCGTGGCGGCTGTGGCGGCGCCCGCCGCCGCCCGCCAGGTGTGGGAACGCGCACTGCCCGTCCTTTCCCACGCCCTTGTCGTTAGCGCGACGGCGGGCCGACCGGACCCGCTGAACGCGGCGGCGGTGTTGGGCGCGATCGAGCGCGCGGTCGCGCTGGCCCAGGCGGGCGAGGCCGCCGCGATCGTCACCAACCCGATCCACAAGGCGACGCTCTACGAGGCCGGCTTCCGTCTTCCGGGCCATACTGAGTATTTGGGCGAACTGGTGCAGGCGACGGAGCCGCCGGTGATGATGCTCACCTGCCCCGGCCTGCGGGCGGTGCCGGTGACCGTTCACCTGCCGTTGGCCAGTGCGGTGAAGGCCCTCACCCGCGAGGCCATCGTCCGTTGCGGCCGCGTCACCGCGGCGGCACTGGGGCGCGATTTCGGCATCGCCGCGCCGCGTTTGGCGGTGGCCGCCCTCAATCCCCACGCCGGCGAGAGCGATGCCCTGGGTCGGGAGGAGCGCCAGATCATCGCGCCGGCGGTGGCGGAGCTGCGCGCCGCGGGCATCGCCGTCAGCGGACCGGCACCCGCCGACAGCCTGTTCCACGCCGAGGCCCGCGCCCGATATGATGCGGCCCTGTGCATGTATCACGATCAGGCGCTGATCCCGATCAAGACCATCGACTTCCGCGGCGGCGTCAATATCACGCTGGGCCTGCCCATCGTCCGCACCTCGCCCGACCACGGTACCGCGCTGGACATCGCCGGGCGGGGCATCGCCGAGCCCGACAGCCTGATCGCCGCACTCCTCACGGCGGCGGAAATTGCCCGCCGGCGCCGAGGCGCCGGGCGTCAGAGCGCCGTCGCTTGAGGCGGCGGCTGTGCAGGCGGTGACGCGGCCGGAGCTACCGCCGTTGAGAGAGGTGATCGCGCATCACGGCCTCGGCGCCCGCAAGGCCCTGGGCCAGCATTTCCTGCTCGACCTCAATCTGACGCGCCGCATCGTGCGCGCCGCGGGCGACCTTGCCGGAGTCGACGTGGTCGAGGTCGGGCCCGGACCCGGCGGGCTCACCCGGGCATTGCTAGAGACTCCGGCGCGCCGGGTGGTGGCCATCGAGCGCGACCGGCGCTGCCTCGCCGCGCTCGAGGATCTGGCGGCCGCCTATCCAGGGCGGCTCGTCGTCGTTGCGGCGGATGCGCTCACCGTTGATCCCGCGCAGCTGACCCGGCCCCCGCGCCACATCGTCGCCAACCTGCCTTACAACATTGCCACCGCGCTACTGATCGGATGGCTCGCCCAGATCCGCGCCTATGCCGGGCTCACCCTCATGTTCCAGAAGGAGGTGGCGGCGCGGCTGGTCGCGGCCCCGGGCGGCAAAGAATATGGCCGCCTGTCGGTGCTCGCCCAGTGGCTGTGCGAGGTGCGGCCGCTGTTCGAAGTCTCGGCCCAGGCCTTCACCCCGCCGCCTAGGGTGACCTCGGCCGTGGTCGGGCTGACGCCGCGAACCGCGCCCCTGTGCCCGGCCGACCGGCGCGCGCTGGAACGGGTGACGGCGGCCGCCTTCGGCCAGCGGCGCAAGATGCTGCGCACGAGCCTGAAGGGGCTGGGCGTCGACACGGCGGCGCTGATCGCCGATGCCGACGTGGCGCCGACGGCGCGGGCGGAGGAGCTGTCCGTGGCCGAGTTCTGCGCCCTCGCCCGCGCCCTTGCCGCCCTCAGCGGCCTTGACGCAACCGGGTGACGAAGTCCGACAGGCCGACCAGGCGCTGGCGCCGCAGGCGCTCGGCCTCGAGGATCGCCTGCACGCGGGCGACCGTCGTCTCGAAGTCGGTATTGACGACCACGTAACGGTATTCGGAGTAGTGCGTCATCTCGTCGGCCGCCCGCGCCATGCGCCGGCCGATCTCCTCCTCCGTATCCTGGGCGCGGCTATGCAGCCGCCGCTCCAGCTCCGCCGTCGAGGGCGGCAGGATGAACACGCTCACCAGGTCATCGCGCGCCGCCTCCTCGAGCTGCTGCGTGCCCTGCCAGTCGATATCGAACAGCACGTCGCGCCCGGCGGCGATCGCCTCCTCGACCGGCGCGCGCGGGGTGCCGTAATAGTAGCCGAACACCTTGGCGTGCTCGAGCAGCTCCCCGCGGTTGACCATGAGATTGAATTCGGTTGGCTCGATGAAGACATAGTCCTGCTCCGCCGCCTCGCCTGGCCGCCGCGGGCGGGTCGTCACCGAAATCGAGAGGTCGAGGTTTGGGTCGCGCTGCAAGACGGCGCGCGAGATGCTGGTCTTGCCCGCGCCCGAAGGCGAGGACAAGACCAACATCAAACCCCTGCGCCTGATGTTGACGCCCGGAGCATCTGCGGCCACGGTCGCCTCCTTCACTCGAGGTTCTGCACCTGCTCGCGCACTTGCTCGACGGCCGCCTTGAGCGCCAGGCCGAGGCGCGTCAGCGCGACGTCGGCAGACTTCGAACACAGCGTGTTGGCCTCGCGATTGAGCTCCTGGCAGAGGAAATCGAGCCGCCGGCCGATCGCACCGCCTTGGTCCAGAAGGTCGCGCGCGGCGGCGACATGGACCCCCAGGCGGTCGAGCTCCTCGCGCACGTCGCTGCGGCCGACCAGCAGCGCCGCCTCCTGCGCCAGCCGCTCTTCCGGCAAGGCCGGCTCCGCCGACAACAGCTCGCCCAGCATCGTTTCGAGGCGGGCACGGATGGCGGCCGGCTGGGCGGCGGCGCTGGCTTCCGCCTCGGCCGTGAGCGCGGCGACGGCCTCGAGCCGTTCGACCGTCACGGCTCCAATGCGCGCGCCCTCCTCGGCGCGTGCGGCGGCAAGGGCGTCGAGCGCCTCGTCGAGTGTTCGCGCCAGCGCCTGCTCGCGTGCGACGACGATCGCCTTGTCCTCCGGCTCCTCGATCGCCTCGATCATTCCGCGAATCGCAAGCAGGCCCTCCAGGCGCGGCGGCTCTTCCGACACCGCTTCACCCAAATCGTCGCGCAGATCCAGTACCTGATCGAGCAGCTCGCGGTTGAGGCGATAGCGCGCCGGCGCCGCCGAACGGTCGAGCGCCAGCGCCAGATTGAAATTGCCGCGCGCGAAGCGCGCCGCCACGGCGCCGCGGACCGAGGACTCCAGATGCTCCATGCCGGACGGCAGGCGGCAGCGTTGGTCTAGGCCCTTGCCATTGACGCTGCGCGCCTCCCAAGTCCAGGCGCAGCCGGCATCGTGGCCGGCGGCGCGCGCAAAACCGGTCATGCTGGACAGGGTCACTTCGGGTCCTAAACCTGTATCGGCGCCGAGGTTGCGCGCGGCGACTCGCCCCGGCGGGGCTGGCGGTTTATAGCCGCGCGCAACCGAAATCCACAAGCCGCACCCGCCTCGCCAGGGGGCG
Organism: Alphaproteobacteria bacterium; assembly: GCA_036445355.1. GTDB lineage: Bacteria > Pseudomonadota > Alphaproteobacteria > UBA6615 > UBA6615 > JAZFQY01. Next base: position 52 of record JAZFQY010000302.1, on the reverse strand, counting down.
CGGCCGCGCCTATAGTTCGGGCGCCAAGGAGTGCAGAGCCCGCAATGCGTGA
>JAZFQY010000301.1:0-2779 GCA_036445355.1 Alphaproteobacteria bacterium | reverse complement strand
GGCATCATCACGTCGAGGACGATGAGGTCGAAGGCGAAGCCCTGCATCCGCGCCCGCGCCTCTGACGCCGTCGCCGCCGTGGTCACGCGGAAGTCGCTTTCGGCCAAGAATTGGCGCAGCAGCTTGCGCAGCCGCGTGTCGTCATCGACCACCAGGATGTGCGGCAGCTCGCCGGTCATGGCGGCCAGTATACCGCTTTGGGTGCGCCCGGTGAACTTGAGCCTTCTCCGGTCATATTGACGCAATTCTGTTGTGCCCGCGAGGCGGCGGGCCGCAAGGCGTCTGGCGAAGCGCGATGCGGGGCATCGGGCGAGGCAGACAACGAAGCGGATGCCCGTCGCGGGACAATCCGGAAGGACAGGCCCTTTTGGGCCAGGTCGGCGTCAAGCGCCTTGAGCGTGGCTACGGCTACGCTCCACGGCACTTTCCTGGCCCTGACCCAAGATGGCACTGTCAAAATGGGTCAATATGACCGGAGAAGGCTCTAGCCAACCGTGCGTCGGGGCGGCGCCGGCGGGGCCTCCTCGAAGCGGACGCGGTCGTCGGGGTTCATGACCCCCATCATCACGCGCCGGAAGCCCTCCACCGCCTCGGCGCCCGCCTCGCGGTAGGCGCCGGCAACGCGCCGCATCTGGACGCCAGACAACTCGCGCTCGAGGGCGCCCCCCTTGTCGGTCAGGCCGAGCAGGCGCTGGCGCCGATCGCTCGGTCCCGGGCGCGCGGCGACGAGGTCTTGCTCCACCAGCTCGCCCATGACTCGCGACAGGCTCTGCTTGGTGATCTTTAGGATGCCAAGGAGCCGCGAGACCGTGATCCCCGGGTAGCGGCCGACGAAATAGATGACCCGGTGATGGGCCCGGCCGAGGCCGTAGCCGGCGAGGATCGCGTCCGCCTCGGCGGTGAAGTCGCGGTAGGCATAGAACATGAGTTCCAAGCCGCGGCGCAGTTCCTCCTCGCGCAGGAACAGGGGATTGACACCGGATTTCAGGTCAGTCATGTTGACTTATTTAGCGAAGAATGTTACGGCTGGCAACGACTATCTAATACAATCTGTCCCAATTAATTTGGGGAGGAAAGGCGGGAAAAATTTCGTCATGGCCTTGATGCCATTCGATGACCGCGACGGTGTGATCTGGTTCGACGGCCGTCTCATTCCCTGGCGCGACGCACGGCTGCATGTGCTCAGCCACGGACTGCACTACGCCAGCGCCGTATTCGAGGGCGAGCGCGCCTATGGCGGCCACATCTTCAAGCTCCGCGAGCACACCGAGCGCCTGCACCATTCGGCCGCCATCATGGGCTTCGAGATCCCCTACGGGGCGGCGGAGATCGACGCCGCCTGCCGCCGGTTGTTGGTGGAGATGAACCTGGACGACGCCTATGTGCGCCCGTTCGCCTGGCGCGGCTCGGAGATGATGGGCGTCTCGGCCCAGCATAACGCCATCCACACGGCGATCGCGGTGTGGGAGTGGCCAGCCTATTTCACGCCCGAGGCCCGGATGAAGGGCATCCGTCTCGACTGGGCGCCCTACCGCCGGCCGGACCCGCGCACGGCGCCGGTGCTGTGCAAAGCGGCGGGCCTATACATGGTCTGTACCCTGTCCAAGCACGCCGCCGAGGCCAAGGGCTACGACGACGCGTTGATGCTCGACTGGCGCGGCCGGGTCGCCGAGACCACCGGCGCCAACGTCTTCATGGTGCAGGAGGGGGTGATTCACACGCCCGTGCCGGACTGCTTCCTCGACGGCCTCACCCGCCAGACGGTGATTGGGCTCGCGCAGGCGCGCGGCTACCGGGTCGTCGAGCGCGTCGTCATGCCCGAGGAATTCGCCGACACGCAAGAGGTGTTCATCACCGGCACGGCGGCGGAGGTGACGCCCATATCCGAGATCGGCGAGCACAGTTTCGAAGTCGGCGAGATCACCAAGGGCCTGATGGAGGACTACGACCGGCTGGTGCGCACGCCGCCGGCGGCCGCCGCCGCCGCGGAGTAGGGCAGCGAGCATATTTCTGGGGATCGACCGGCGTCCCTCGATCAATCCCGTGAATCCGCTCCATATCTGATACTTAGGGCAGATTCAACGGGTCGATAAATCGCCCAAGGCGATTTGCATCGACCCGGATCTGCTCTCGCGGCGCCGGTCTCGTGTGCGCCCTGCGCTGCGCAAATCTTAACCAATTTCTTAACGACTGCCGCGCTAAGCAGGGCGCGATACGGCTGCCGGCGGCCCGGCGGGAGGCCCCGAATGGAAAGACTGCGCTTCTATGGCGGCGTGTTCCTGATCACCGCCGCCACCCTCATGCTGCAGATCATCCAGACGCGCATCCTGTCGGTGGTGGCCTGGTACCATCTGGCGTTCTTCGCCATCAGCCTGGCCATGTTCGGGCTCACGGCGGGAGCGGTGTGGGTCTATCTCAAGCGCGAGCGCTTCAGCCAGCGCACCCTGTCTCACGACCTGGCCAGCTTCAGCACCGCCTTCGCCCTGGCCACCGCCCTGTGCCTGGCCGTGCAGATGACCCTGTCGCCGGTCGGGGTCACCAGCCTCACCGGCCTCCTGACCTGGGCCGAGCTGGCGCTGTGCCTGGCGGTGCCGTTCTTCTTCGCCGGCGTCACGGTCAGCCTGGCGCTCACCCGCAGCCCCTATCCGATGGGCCGCGTCTATGGCGTCGACCTCGCCGGCGCCGCCGTGGGCTGCCTCGGCGTGCTGGCGCTGCTGAACCTCACCGACGGGCCGTCGGCGGTGTTGTGGACCGCCGCCCTGGCCGGCGGCGCGGCGGT
>JAZFQY010000300.1:0-2709 GCA_036445355.1 Alphaproteobacteria bacterium | reverse complement strand
GGCTTCCTTGAGGACGTCGAGCGCCGTTGCGGCGTGCCCGTGCGCCAACTGTCCGGCGCGGAGGAAGCGCACCTGTCGGCCCTGGGCGTGGTCTCCGCCCTACCCGGTGCCGATGGTGCCATGGGCGATCTCGGCGGCGGCAGCCTGGAACTGGTCGCGCTCGACGACGGCCGGCCGCGCCATCACACCACCTTGCCGTTCGGCTCCCTGCGTCTGGACGGAGACAAGGCGGACGATGTCGCGCGAGAGCTAATACAATTGCCCTGGCTCGATGCGGTGCGTGGCCGCAACTTCTACCCAGTCGGCGGCACTTGGCGCACCCTGGCGCGGGTGCATATGGCCGAGGTCGGGCACCCGGTCCATGTCATTCATCACTACGAGATGGCCGGCGACGAAGCGGCCGAGTTCTGCCGCCTCGTCGCCGGTCTCGGGCCCGGGTCGCTGACACGCCTGGGCGGCATACCGCGGCGGCGCCTGGAGGTGCTGCCGGCGGCGGCGCGGGTTCTGCAAAGCGTGCTGGCACGGGCGCGGCCGCGCCGATTGGTGTTTTCCGCCTTCGGCCTGCGCGAGGGCTTTGTCTATGACCGACTCGACCAACCGACGCGGCAGGTCGATCCGCTGATCGCCGGCTGCGCCGCCCTGGGGGCACGCGAGGGCCGCTTCGGCGCCGCCGTCACGGCCTACGACTGGATCAGCCCCCTGTTTCCCGGCGATAGCCCGGCGCAGTCACGGTTGCGGCTGGCAGCGTGCCATCTGGCCGATATCGCCTGGTCGGAGCACCCAGACTACCGCGCCGAGCACGCCTTCCTGCGGACGCTGCGCATGCAGGCCGTGGGCCTCGACCACGGCGAGCGCGCTGTGCTGGCGCTGGTGCTGCTCGTCCGTTACGGGGGCCGGCAGGACGGCGCCGAATGTCGCGCCGTGCGCGGCATCGTCGCGCCGGAGCGGCGCCGCTGGTCGCGAACCCTGGGCACCGCCCTGCGCCTGGCCCTGACCCTCGCCGGCGGGGCGGCAGAGCTGTTGGTCGAGGCCGGGCTCGCCATGGACGAGCGCAGCGTCACGCTGGCGCTTTCCGGCGCGGCGCGGGACCTGGATGACGACTTGGTCCGCCGAAGACTGGCCGCGGTCGCGCAAGACCTCGATCGCCGGCCGCGGATCGTGACAACCGGCTGACCGCGTCCATCAGGCGTCGTCCGCCGCCGCGCCCGGCGCCGCGGCATCGGCGCGGGCGGCCTTGCGCGGCCGCCGCCGCCGGCGGCGCCCGGAGCGCACGCTTCCAGCTTGGGGCTGGGGTGCCGCCGCCCGCCCGGCTCCGTCCACGGGCACGAGCAGCACGCGCTGGCCCGAGGCCACCAGGGCCACCTGACCGCGCTTGAGCCTGAGGGCGTCCTCGCCGAACACTTCGCGCCGCCAGCCCTTGAGCGCCGGCACTTCGGCCTCGTCGTCGGCGGCGAGGCGATCGATGTCATCACTGCTGGCCACCAGTCTCTGCGCCACGTGATGCTCGGCGCATTTGTCCTTCAGCAGCACCTTCAACAACTCGACGACGGCGCCGCCGGCGCGCGGCCCCTTGGCCGAGTACAGCGCCTGCGGCGCCTGGTCGAGCGGCAGCGCCTCGCCTCGGCGCACCGCATCGAGTAGGTGCGCGCCCATGCGGCCATTGGCGATGCCCTTGGGCACCGCGCGCAGCCGGGCCAAGGCGGGCACGTCCGCGGGCGGATGGGCGGCGATCGCCGACAAGCCGTCGTCACGCAGGATGCGGCCACGCGGGATGTCGCGCCGCATGGCCTCCTCCTCGCGCCAGAACGCGACCGCCTGCAGGATCGCCAAGTAGCGCCGGTCCTCCGAGCGTGGCTTCAGGCGCCGCCAGGCCTGGGCCGGGTCGATGCGGTAGGTCGCCGGGTCGGTGAGGATGGCTACCTCCTCCTCGAGCCAGTGCGCGTGGCCACTCTGCTCCAGGCGCGCCTTCAGTTTTTCGTAGGCCTCGCGCAGATGGGTGACGTCGGAGAGCGCGTAGGCGATGTGACGCTCGCTCAGCGGCCGCGCCGACCAGTCGGTGAAGCGCAGCGACTTGTCCGGGCTATGGCCGGTGAGCCGGCGGATCAGTGTCTCGTACCCGACATGATCGCCGAACCCGCACACCATCGCCGCGACCTGGGTGTCGAACAGTGGGCGCGGTACCTTGCCGGTCATTTGGAAGAAGATCTCGATGTCTTGCCGCGCCGAGTGCATGACCTTCGGCACCGTTTCGTCGGCGAGCAGATCGAACAGGGGTGTCAAGTCGATGCCGTCGGCGAGGGCGTCGATGGCGCCGGCGTCCTCGGGACCCGCGACCTGGATGAGACAGACCTTCGACCAGAAGGTCGTCTCGCGCATGAACTCGGTGTCGACGGTGACGTAATCGGCGCGACGCAGCCGCTCGCAGAGCGCGGCGACCCCTGCGCTATCTGCGATGAGGGTCATTGCCCATTGCTATAGCGTGATTCGTCGGGGGACGAAAGCCGCGCCGCGGACGCGCTCCTTGACAAGGGCGGCGCATCCGTGCCCTCTGGCGCCCCGGATTCTCCCCATATCGGCTGGCTTTCCTCGGCGCTTCGATGCACCCCTATCGCACCCACACCTGCGGCGAATTGCGCTTGACCGATGCCGGCCAGACGGTGCGCCTGTCGGGCTGGGTGCATCGCAAGCGCGACCACGGCAACCTCTTGT
>JAZFQY010000299.1:0-5604 GCA_036445355.1 Alphaproteobacteria bacterium | reverse complement strand
ACCTGATCTCCGACGACCACCTGCCCGACGATGTGCCCTTCTGAGGCGGCCGATTTGGCAGACCCGGCGGCGCTGGAACGCATCATCGCCCGGGAGAAGCCGGACGCGCTGTTGCCGACCATGGGCGGGCAGACCGGGCTCAATGCTGGCATCGAGCTGGCGGAAGCGGGAATCCTCGAAAAATACGGGATCGAGATGATCGGGGCCACCGCCGACGTCATCGCCAAGGCCGAGGACCGCCAGCAGTTCCGCGAAGCGATGGCCAACATCGGCCTCGAATGCCCGGAAAGCCAAATCGTCGAATCCGTTGCCGACGCCCGCGCCGCCATGAAGGACATCGGCCTGCCGCTGATCATCCGCCCGTCGTTCACGCTGGGCGGCATCGGCGGCGGCATCGCCTCGACGGTTGAGGAATACGAGGGGTTCATCGAGACCGGCCTCGACGCCTCGCCGGTCGGCCAAGTGCTGGTCGAGGAATCGGTGCTGGGGTGGAAGGAGTTCGAGATGGAGGTGGTGCGCGACCACGCCGATAACTGCATCATCGTGTGCTCCATCGAAAACGTCGATCCCATGGGCGTGCACACCGGCGACAGCATCACCGTGGCGCCGGCGCTGACCCTCACCGACAAGGAGTACCAGATCATGCGCGACGCCGCGATCGCGGTGCTGCGCGAGGTGGGGGTGGACACCGGTGGCTCCAACGTCCAGTTCGCGGTCGATCCGGCGAGCGGCCGCATGCTCGTCATCGAGATGAACCCGCGGGTTTCGCGCTCCTCGGCCCTGGCCTCGAAGGCGACCGGCTTCCCGATCGCCAAGATCGCCGCCAAGCTCGCCGTCGGTTACACCCTGGACGAGCTCGACAACGACATCACCGGCGTCACCCCGGCCAGCTTCGAGCCGACGATCGACTATGTGGTGACCAAGGTGCCGCGCTTCACATTCGAGAAGTTCCCCGGCACCGAGGCCAGCCTGACGACCTCGATGAAGTCCGTCGGCGAGGCGATGGCCATCGGCCGCACCTTCGCCGAAAGCCTGCAGAAGGCGCTGCGCTCGATGGAGACCGGCCTCAGCGGCCTCGATGAGGTGACGATTCCCGGCCTCGCCGGCGACGCGTTCGAACGCGATGCCATCCGTGCCGCCCTCGGCCGGCCGAGCCCCGACCGGATCCTGATCATCGCCCAGGCTCTGCGCCTCGGCTTCACGGTCGCAGAGGTGCAGGCCGCGACCGCCTACGATCCCTGGTTCATCGCCCAGATCGAGGAGATCGTCGGCGCCGAGGCGCGGGTGCGCGACGTCGGCCTGCCACAGGATTGGGACGGCCTCATGGCGCTGAAGAAACTCGGGTTCTCCGATGCCCGCCTGGCCGCGCTCGCCGGCCTCGACGAGGACGCGGTGGCGGCTCGCCGGCGGGCGCTCGGCCTGCACCCGGCCTTCAAGCGCATCGACACCTGTGCCGCCGAGTTTTCCAGCCGCACGCCGTACATGTACGCCGCATACGAAGGCGACGGCACGGTACCGGCGGAGTGCGAGGCCGAGCCCAGCGACAAGCGCAAGGTCATCATCCTCGGCGGCGGGCCGAACCGAATCGGCCAGGGCATCGAATTCGACTATTGCTGCTGCCACGCGGTGTTCGCGCTCTCCGAGGCCGGATACGAGTCGATCATGGTCAACTGCAACCCGGAGACCGTGTCCACCGACTACGACACCTCCGACCGGCTCTATTTCGAGCCCCTGACGGCGGAGGACGTGATCGAAATCTGCCGCGTCGAGCAGTCACGCGGCACCCTCGCCGGCGTGATCGTCCAGTTCGGCGGCCAGACGCCCTTGAAGCTCGCGCACGCGCTGGAGGCCGCCGGTATCCCCATCCTCGGCACCACGCCTGATGCCATCGACCTGGCCGAGGACCGCCACCGCTTCCAGCGCCTGTTGACCGAACTCGGCCTGCGTCAACCGCCGAACGGCATCGCCACAAGCGCCCGCGAGGCGATCCGCGTAGTCGGCCAGATCGGCTACCCGGTGCTGATCCGGCCGTCCTACGTGCTCGGCGGCCGGGCGATGGAGATCGTCCATGACGAGGCCGGGCTCAGGCGCTACATCAGCGAGGCAGTCACGGTCTCCGGCACCAGCCCGGTGCTGATCGACAGTTACCTGCAAGACGCCGTCGAAGTCGATGTGGACGCGCTGGCGGACGCAAGCGGCGCCGTCCATATCGCCGGTATCATGGAGCATATCGAGGAGGCGGGCATCCACTCCGGCGACAGCGCCTGCTCCCTGCCGCCCTATTCCCTCTCGCCGGCGGTGGTGGCCGACATACGCGAGCAGACGGGAAGACTCGCTCGCGCGCTCGGCGTCGTCGGCCTGATGAACGTCCAATTCGCGGTCAAGGACGAACAGGTCTACATCCTCGAGGTCAACCCCCGTGCCAGCCGTACCGTCCCCTTCGTCGCCAAGGCGACGGGGGTGCCCATCGCCAAGATCGGTGCGCGGCTGATGGCTGGCGAAAGCCTCGCGGAGCTCGACCTCGGCACCCCGGGCCGTGGCACGCCGCACGTCGCGGTGAAGGAGGCGGTGTTCCCCTTTGCGCGCTTCCCCGGCGTCGACACCATCCTCGGGCCGGAGATGAAGTCGACCGGCGAGGTGATGGGCATCGACGCCGATTTCGGTCGCGCATTCGCCAAGTCCCAGCTCGCCAGCGGCACCAAGCTGCCCAGTTCAGGCACGGTCTTCATCTCGGTACGCAACCGGGACAAGCCGGCGATGGTCGAGGTTGCGCGGCGCCTGATCCGGCTCGGCTTCCGCGTCCTGGCCACCCGCGGCACCGCCCTCAGCCTCGAGGAAGCCGGCCTCGAAGTGGCGGTCATCAACAAGGTCCTGGAGGGTCGGCCACACATCGTTGACGCGATGAAGAGCGACGACGTACAACTCGTATTCAATACCACCGAAGGCGCCCAGGCCATCGCCGACAGCTATACATTGCGCCGCACGGCGCTCACCGGCGGCATTCCCTACTACACCACCGTCGCCGGCGCCCGCGCCGCGATCGCCGCCATCGAGGCGCTGGAGCGGGGCGCCCTTGAAGTGGCGCCGCTGCAGTCTTACTTTAGATCGCCCATTTAATCGGTGGCAGAGACAGTGGAACGGGGCGGCGGGCCGCCCGTGCCGCAGTGCGGCGGACGCGTTCAACGGGCACTACCGACATGAACAAGGCTCCCATGACGGCAGCCGGATACCGGCTGTTGCAGGATGAATTGAAGGTCCTAAGGACGGTCGAGCGACCGGCCATCATCGACGCCATCGCCCGGGCGCGCGAGCACGGCGATCTGTCCGAGAATGCCGAATACCACGCCGCCCGCGATCGTCAGAGCTTCGTCGAGGGCCGCATCGCCGAGCTCGAGGGGCTGATCAAGCGCGCCCAGGTCATCGATGTCTCGCAAATGTCGGGGAACACGGTGCGCTTCGGGGCCACGGTCAGGCTGGCCGACGAGGAGACCGAAAAAAGGGTTACATATCAAATCGTTGGCGAGATGGAGTCGGACATCTCGGCGGGCAAGCTGTCCATCAGCTCGCCCCTGGCGCGGGCGCTCATCGGCAAGAAGGCGAAGGACAGCGTCGAAGTCGAGAGCCCGCGCGGCACGCGCTACTACGAGATCGTCAAAATCAAGTTCGCCTGAGCCGCCGCCCTGGCCCAAAATGGCCTGGACCCTCCGGGTTGTGCCCGCGAGGGGCATCCGCGGCGTTGTCTGCCTCGCCCGATGTCCCGCATCGCGCTTCGCCAGACGCCTTGCGCCCTGCCGCCTCGCGGGTACAACAGAATTGCGTCAATATGACCGGAGAAGGCTCTAGGAAGCGGCTTCGTCCTCAGGCTCATCGACCGGCACGCCCGGCAGGCGCTTGGCCGAGCGGATGATCTGGAACGTGGTGACGTTGGAGACGTTGGGCGCGCCGGTGAGGCGGGTGGTGAGCGCGTTCTCGTGCGCCGTGTTGCGTGCAACCATGAGCAGCATGAAATCGCCGCCGCCGCGGATCATGTGGCATTCGCGCACCTCCGGCCACTCGCCGAACATGCGCTCGAAGGCGGTCAGCACCGCCTCCGACTGGCTGTCGAGGCCGACCAGGGCGTAGAAGGCGACCTCGTAGCCCATCTGCTCTGAGTTGAGCTCGGCGTGGTAGCCGCGGATGTAATCGGCCTCCTCCAGCGCCCGCACCCGGCGCAGGCAGGGCGGCGCCGATATGCCGGCGCGGCGCGCCAACTCGACGTTGGTCATGCGCCCGTCATCCTGCAGGTCGCGAAGAATCTTACGGTCAATTTGATCGAGCTTGACGTGGCGACTTGGCATCACGGCGGCGCAGCTTTCGGTCCCCGAACCGGAGCAATGACGCAATTATATTGCTCGTCCTGCACTCTATCAGACCCGTTTCGCATTGCAATCGGCATCGGCCGGCACCATTGCGCCGGCGGCCCCGGCTCGCCATATTCGCGCCAAATGAGCGGGCCACGGCGCGCACAGGACATCGACTGCTGGGTCGTCAGCGACGGCAAGGCCGGAATGGAGGGCCAGTGCCTCGGCGTCGCGGAGACCCTGGGCGCGACCCCGTTGGTGAAGCGCATCCAAGTTCGCCCGCCGTGGCGCTGGCTGCCGCCGGGGCTGTGGCCGGCGCCCCTCGCCGCACTGTCACCGGCGGGGGACGCTCTGGCGCCGCCCTGGCCCGACCTGCTGATCGCCAGCGGCCGGCTTGCGGTGGCGCCTGCCATCGCCGTGCGCCGCGCCAGCGCCGGCCGCACCTTCTGCGTGCAGTTGCAGGATCCAACCGTGGACGCGGCCAAATTCGACCTCGTGGCAACCCCCGGCCACGACCGCCTTTCTGGCCCGAATGTGATCTCGACCCTGGGCGCCATGCACCGGGTTACGGCGGCCAAGCTGGCGGCGGCGGCGCAGGGCGCCCCGCCGTGTCTGGCGCGCCTGCCGCGTCCCCTGGTGGCGGTGCTGCTGGGCGGCGACAACCGCGCCTACCGCTTCACCGAAACGGCGGCCGAGAGTCTTGGCCGCGATCTCGCGCGCCTGGCACGGGCCGAGGGCGCCGGGTTGGCCGTCACCCCGTCGCCGCGCACCAGCCCGCTGGTTCTGGCCACCATCCGGCGCTGCCTCGAGGGCCTGCCGGCGGTGATCTGGGACGGCACCGGCGAAAACCCCTATTTCGCCTTCCTGGCGCATGCCGACGCGCTCGTGGTCAGCGGCGATTCGGTGAACATGGTCTCGGAGGCGGCGGCGACCGGAAAGCCCGTCTTCGTCGCCGAACTCAAGGGCGGCTCGGCCAAGTTCAACCGCTTTCACCGGGCCATGCACGAGGCCGGCGTGACCCGGCCGTTCGCCGGCCGGCTGGAGAAATGGAGCTACCGGCCGCCGGACGACACCGTCCGGGTCGCCGGCGAAATCAAGCGCCGCATGGGCCTCGTGGATTGACCCGGCGGCGCTCGCCGTAACCGGATGGGTCGGACCAGGGGCTCGCGACAGCCGCCTCGGGTATCGGCGACGCCTCGGCGGGCCGCGCCGCCGAGGCGTTGATCTTCGCCGGCCCCGGCTTTATTAGACGTCGCAACGCACT
>JAZFQY010000298.1:0-8806 GCA_036445355.1 Alphaproteobacteria bacterium | reverse complement strand
CCACGACGCCGCCGGTCAAGTTGCGCGCCTCGACTTGGCCCAGGCCCGCGGTGGCGATCATCTCCGCCAGCTCCGCCTGCGCCGGGAATCGGCGGATGCTCTCGACCAGGTACGCATAGGCGGCGCGGTCGCCGGCGACGACCTGGCCGAGCCAGGGGATCACGGTGAAGGAGTAGCGGTCGTAGAGGGCGCCCAGGAGCGGCAGCACGACGCGGCTGAACTCCAGGCAAAGGAAGCGCCCGCCCGGCTTCAGCACTCGCCGCGCCTCGGCCAAAGCCAGATCGAGGTGGGTCACGTTCCGCAGTCCGAAGGCGATCGTAAAGGCGTCCATCGAGCCGCCGGCGAAGGGCAGGGCCTCGGCGTCGCCGCACACCCAGTCGAGGCGGTCGAGGAGACCCCTGTCGATGGCGCGGTCGCGGCCGAGGGCGAGCATGCGCGGGCTCGAATCGCAGACGCTCACCCGCCCGCGCTCGCCGATGGCGGCGCGCACCCGGAAGGCCACGTCGCCGGTGCCGCCGGCGACATCGAGATGGCGCCAACCCGGGCGCGGGCGCAGCCAGTCCACCAGCGCCGCCTTCCACAGCCGGTGCAGGCCGCCCGACATGAGGTCGTTCATCAGGTCGTAGCGCGTCGCAACAGAGCCGAAGACCCCGCGCACCAACGGCGCCTTCGCCGCCGCCGCCACCTCACGGAAGCCGAAGGCCGCCTTCGCCCCGCCGGCGTCCTCACCTGTGCGCCCATTGCTCGTCATCGAGGCGACGATAGCCGAGGACGGGCCGTGCGGCGAGTCGCGGCGGCATCGCCTTCTGCCGCGGCGCCGCGACTGATAAGGTCGCGCTGTCATGCCGGAACTACCCGAAGTTGAGACCACGCGCCGGGGGCTCGCCGCCGTGCTCGAAGGGCGCACGCTGGTCCGGGTCGAGGCCCACAGGGGCGCCCTGCGCTTTCCCCTGCCGCGGCGATTTGCCACCCGGCTCCGCGGCCGGCGGGTCGAGCGGCTGGACCGGCGCGGCAAGTTCATTCTCGCCTATCTCGACGACGACACGGTGTGGCTCATGCATCTGGGTATGAGCGGGCGCATGCGTATCTTCGATGGCGCCGCCCCACCGCGGGAAAAACACGATCACCTGGTGTTCGCCACCGAGGACGGCGTCGAGGTCCGCTTCAACGACGCGCGCCGTTTCGGGTTCATGGACCTCGTGCCCGGCCACCGGCTCGACCGCAACAAACACCTGAAGTCCTTGGGTCCGGAGCCCCTCACCGACGCGTTCAGCGCCGCCGCGCTCTCCGCCGCGCTCGCCGGGCGGCGGGCACCGATCAAGGCGGCACTCATGGATCAACGGGTCGTAGCGGGGCTCGGCAACATCTATGTGTGCGAGGCTTTGTATTGGGCCGGCATCTCGCCCCGGCGCGGCGCCCACACGATCGCCGGCCGGCGCGCCGCGCGGCTGGTTCCGGCGCTCAAGCGGATCCTCACCGAGGCCATCGCCAGTGGCGGCTCGTCCCTGCGTGACTTCCGGCGCACCGATGGTGAGCTGGGCTACTTCCAGACCCGCTTCGCGGTCTATGGGCGCGAGGGCGAGCCCTGCCCGCGCTGCCCCGAGGCGGGTGCGTGCGCCGTCCGCCGCATCGTCCAGGCGGGCCGCTCCACTTTCTATTGTGCAAGGCAACAGCGATGAGGTATGAGCGTGCCGCGATGGCCGGCCAGCCCCCCACGCGACGGCGCGCGGCCCACCTTGCCGTGTTGGCGCTCGCTGTCTTCGTCGCCGCGACGGCGGCGCGGTCCGAGGATGGTTTCGTGAACGCCATCAACGACGTGCCGCTGATGCCGGGGCTGAGCGAGGTGGCCGAGGCGGGCATCGCCTTCGACAAGCCCCAGGGCCGCATCGTCGAGGCGTATGCGCAGGGCGCAGTCACCGGTCCGGCGGTCGTCGCTTTCTACGAGAAGACGCTGCCGCAGCTCGGCTGGGTCGCGGCCCGGTCCATGGGCGGTGGCGCGCACTGGCGCCGCGAGGGCGAGGCGCTGCGCGTCGAAGTGCTCGCGGACGGAGAGCCGACCACGGTGCGGTTCTATCTCACCCCGTATTGAGCGGCGTGCAGCCGGGTTCATGCCATCCCAATGAGTGAGCGACAGGAGCGCCGCCGGCCGGCGCCGGGGAGCGGACGCGATGGCCTATGAGAACGTCGAAGTCGAGACAATTGGACGCGTCGGCGTGATCCGACTCGACCGGCCGAGGGCCATGAACGCGCTCAATGAGGAGATGATGGCCGAGCTCGGCCAGGCGCTCGACGATTTCGAGGCCGAGGAGGAGATCGGCTGCCTCGTGCTCACCGGCTCGGAGCGTGCCTTCGCGTCGGGCGCCGACATCAAGGAGATGGCGGAAAAGACCTTCATCGACGCCTATCTGGGCGATTTCATCACTGCCGGCTGGGAGCGCCTCGCGCGCTGCCGCAAGCCGGTCATCGCCGCCGTTTCGGGATATGCGCTGGGCGGCGGCTGCGAGCTCGCCATGATGTGCGACTTCATCATCGCCGCCGACACCGCCAAGTTCGGCCAGCCGGAGATCACCGTCGGCGTCATCCCCGGGATCGGCGGCACCCAGCGTCTGACCCGCCTGGTCGGCAAGTCCAAGGCGATGGAGATGTGCCTCACCGGGCGCATGATGGAGGCGGAGGAGGCGGAGCGGGTGGGGCTGGTGAGCCGGGTCGTGCCCGCCGCCGACCTCATGGAGGAGGCGCTCAATGCCGCCGAGGCCGTTGCCAAGATGTCGCGGCCCGCGGTCTACATGGTCAAGGAGGCGGTCAACCGCGCCTACGAGACCACCCTCGCCGAGGGCATTCGCTTCGAGCGCCGGCTGTTCCACGCCATGTTTGCCACCGAGGATCAGAAGGAGGGCATGGCCGCCTTCGGGGAGAAGCGCGAGCCCAACTTCAAGAATCGCTGACGCCCGCGCGCCAGCCTCGTCTTGACCACGCGAATACGGGCCTCTATAACCCGCCCCTCGGCAGCCCTGCAGGCACATCCGGCGGTCATGGCGCAACACAAATCGGCTAAGAAACGCATTCGTCGCAACGCGCGGCAGGCTACGGTCAACCACTCGCGTCTCGGTCGCATCCGAAAATTCGTGCGCAAGGTTGAAGCGGCGATCGCCAGTGGCGACAGGGCGGCGGCCGGCGATGCCCTGCGGGCGGCCCAGCCGGAGTTGCACCGCGGCGCCAGCCGCGGCCTCCTGCACAGAAACAATGTGGCCCGCAAACTCTCGCGCCTGAACGCGCGCATAAAATCCCTGGCCTAGTCGCCGCCGGGCCGGCGGCGACTTGATCGTTTCGTTTCGGTGCGCGCTAAGGCGCGGCGAAAACCTGTCGGAGGTGTCGACGAAGCGACGACGCGTGACATAGAACGCACGCGCGGCGAAAATTTCTGATGTTCCCCTTTCGGACGGCTTGCATGCCGCGTGTGGTCTATCGTATCTTTAGGTTCGCCGGGGTGCTGCAGGGGAGGTCATAATATTCCACAAAAACTCGGGCGGTCTACGACCGACGGAATACCGAATTGGATTTACGACAGGGATGGCGTTGTAAAAGAAAGTCTTGCCTGCAGTGTCTTAAACTTACGGGTGAGAATTAAAAGCTGTCTCAGATGCGATATTGGGTGGAGATGCAAATCCAAAAAGCCAGGAGGCTGACGAGGCGGCGCATTCGCGTTTGCTTCGTGCACTACGCGGCTTGACGCAGGTTCGTCTTGCGCGGCCCGTCACGCAACATCGACGGACGCGCAAATCAGGCTTGTTTCTTCGTCGCGGCTAGGGCACGGCTGCGCCGGCGACCCGGTTTCGCCAAGCCGCGTTCGCTCCGAATTGCGGGGCCTGCATTCGAGCGATCCTCGTCCGCCCTGGCAGGCACGGGGTCGCGTAAGGAAAATCGGCCTTCGGGCCAGAAAGCGGGGGTTGGGCCACATGGCGAAAGTCTGGGGGCGCGTCGGCGGGGAGGTTGTCGAACAATGGGCGAGGGTGCGCGGCGGACTGCGTGATGAGTTTGGAGATGCGGCCTACAACAGCTGGCTGAAGCCGCTGACCCTGGGCGAGGTGCTGGGCGAGAAGGTCCGCATTGCCGTGCCGACGCGCTTCATGCGCGACTGGATCGCCGACAACTACGCCGAACGGCTGCAGGAATTGTGGCGGGCGGAAAACGCCGAGATTCGAGCCGTCGAAATCATCGTCGAGCCCGGGCGCAGCAATGGCGACAAGCGGTCCGAAGGGGCGGAGGCCGAAGAAGCACCGGCGCGGCCGGCGGCGCAGGATGAGGCACCGGAGATCGCCGAGCCGCTCGGCGCCGTCCTCGATCGGCGCCTCAATTTCAAGAACTTCGTCGTCGGCAAGCCGAACGAGCTGGCCCACGCCGCCGCGCGCCGCGTCTGCGAGTCGGACCGGGTGCCGTTCAACCCCCTGTTCCTTTATGGCGGCGTCGGCCTGGGCAAGACCCATCTTATGCACGCCATCGCCTGGCACATCGGCGCGCGCAACCGCAAGCGACGGGTGATCTATATTTCGGCCGAGAAGTTCATGTACCAGTTCATCCGGGCGCTGCGCTTCAAGACCACCATGGCGTTCAAGGAGCAGTTCCGCTCCGTCGACGTGCTGATGATCGACGACGTGCAGTTCATCGGCGGCCGCGAGGCGACACAGGAGGAATTCTTCCACACATTCAACGCCTTGGTGGACCAGAATCATCAGATCGTCGTCTCCGCCGACAAGTCGCCGTCGGATCTGGAAGGGATGGAAGAGCGGCTGAAGTCGCGCCTCGGCTGGGGCCTGGTCGCTGACATCCACCCGACGGACTACGAGCTCAGGCTCGGCATCCTGCAAGCTAAGGCCGAGCAGCTTGGCGTCGACATCCCGGTCAAGGTGCTGGAATTCCTCGCCCACAAGATCACGTCCAACATCCGCGAGCTGGAAGGGGCACTCAACCGCATCGTCGCCCACGCCACGCTCATCGGCCGGCCCATCAACCTCGAGACCACCCAGGAGGTGCTGCGCGACCTGCTGCGCGCCAACGACCGCCACGTGACCATCGAGGAAATCCAGAACCGGGTCGCCGAGCACTTCAACATTCGCCTCGCCGACATGCATTCGGCCCGCCGTGCCCGTGCCGTGGCCCGACCACGCCAGGTCGCCATGTATCTGGCCAAGCAGCTTACCGCCCGCTCCCTGCCGGAGATCGGGCGCAAATTCGGCGGTCGCGACCACACCACGGTGATGCATGCGGTGCGCAGGATCGAGGAATTGCGCGCCACCGACTCCAGCTTCAGCGAAGACGTGGAGCTGTTGCGCCGCATGCTCGAGAACTAGAGCCTTTTCCGGTTAAATCGATCCATTCTGACGCCGACCTGGCCCAAAACGGCCTGTCCCTCCGGATTGTCCCGCGAGGGGCATCCGCCGTGTTGTCTGCCTCGCGGGCACAAAGGAATTACGTCAATATGATCGGATAAGGCTCTCGCAGGGCCCGCGCGGCGGCCCGCGCGTGCGCAGGGCGCCCGACCCATCGGTGCCCGAGTCGGCGCCGAATTTCACCTCCCAAGGGCCGCCGCGCGCGGCGCGCGCACGCGACCCGAGTCCCGGCCTCATAAGTCCTTGTCGCAAGTGCCTTTTTTGCCTCGCTTCCGGCCGCCGTCGAAGGCGAAAAAGTGTTTAGAATCAATAATCTCATGCTATACTGCGTGATGAGCGCAGGCGTCGGGACGCGGCCCGTTCCGGCGCTGCTCGTTTCGCCGACTCAATGCCAAAGCCGGGCACTGTCCCGGAGCCTCGCGCGGCCGCCTTCCGGCCTCCGATCCGGGGTCGGGAGGCGGCGTAAACTGCCCGGCAGGCGTCGCCCGGGCGTTCGACCCGGAGATTTTGCACGGCACGCGAAGCCAAGACGGAACGCCGGTGGGCGGATAAGGACA
The DNA here is from genome assembly GCA_036445355.1 of Alphaproteobacteria bacterium. Classification (GTDB taxonomy): domain Bacteria; phylum Pseudomonadota; class Alphaproteobacteria; order UBA6615; family UBA6615; genus JAZFQY01. Next base: position 2,862 of record JAZFQY010000298.1, on the reverse strand, counting down.
TGAAACTGACGATCGAACGCGAACCATTGCTCAAGGCGCTGGGGCATGTGCAAAGCGTCGTCGAACGCCGCACAACGATACCGATCCTCGCCAACATGCTGCTCAGCGCTGGCGACGGTATGCTCGGCCTGAGCGCGACGGACATGGATCTGGCCATCGACGAGAAGGTCGCGGCCGATGTCGAGCAAGCCGGCGGCATCACGGCCCCCGCGCACACCCTGTTCGACATCGTGCGCAAGCTGCCCGAGGGCGCCGAAGTGGCACTGGAGACGTCGGCCGACGGCCGCGTCGACATCCGCGCCGGACGCTCCCGGTTCTCGCTTAGCGCCCTGCCGACGGAGGAGTTCCCGGCCATGGCCGGCGGCGACATGCCGCACCGATTTTCCATAGCGGCGGCGGAACTGCGCCGGCTCATCGACCGCACGCGCTTCGCCATCTCCACCGAGGAGACGCGCTACTACCTGAACGGCATCTTCCTGCACGCCGCGGAGGCGGCGGGCGAGCCGGTCCTGCGCGCGGTCGCCACCGACGGCCACAGGCTGGCGCGGGCGGATATGCCGCTGCCCGAGGGCGCCGGCGACATGCCGGGGGTGATCGTGCCGCGCAAGGCAGTGGGCGAAGTGCGCAAGCTCGTCGACGAGTCGACCGATGCCGTCGACATCGCGCTCAGCGAGACCCGGATCCAGTTCTCCTTCGATCGGGTGCTGTTGGGCTCGAAGCTGATCGACGGCACCTTCCCCGATTACGAGCGGGTCATTCCGACCGGCAACGAAAAGTTGCTGCGGATCGACCGCGACGGATTCGCCGAGGCCGTCGACAGGGTCTCCACCATCTCCACCGAGAAGAGCCGCGCGATCAAGCTGAGCCTCGGCCAGGGAAACCTGACCTTGAGCGCCAGCAGCCCCGAAAACGGCACCGCAACGGAGGAGCTGGAGGCCGGCTACGACGACGAGCCACTCGAGATCGGCTTCAATTCGCGCTACCTGCTGGACATCGCCGGTCAGATCGAGGGCGACGACGCCCAATTCGCCTTCGCCGATTCCGCCTCACCGACGGTGGTCCTCGACACCGCCGATGCAAGCGCCCTCTACGTCCTGATGCCGATGCGGGTGTGACCACGGCCACCCACACCATACCTGGCACCAGAGCCGGCGCCGCGGCTCCGGCAGCGCCCGCCGACCATGCGGCGGCGCGGCTGGCGGTCACCCGCCTGGATCTATGCAATTTTCGCAACTACGCCTCGCTCAGGCTCGAGGTCGAGGCACGCCCGGTGGTGCTCACCGGGCCCAACGGCGCCGGCAAGACCAGCCTACTCGAGGCGCTGTCGTTCCTGGCGCCGGGGCGCGGGCTCAGGCACGCGCGCGCGAGCGAGGTCGGGCGCCTCGAGGCGGGCGGCGGCGGCTGGACGATGGCGGCGCGCATCGCCTCGCCGGATGGGCAGATCAGCCTGGGCACCGGACGCGATCCTGACGGCGGGCAAGCGGCGCGGCGGCTAGTGCGCGTCAACGGGACCCCGGCGCGCGCCCAGGCCGCGCTGGCCGAGTGCCTGAGCGTCGTCTGGCTGACTCCCGAGATGGACCGTCTGTTCGAGGACGGGGCGGCGACGCGCAGGCGGTTCTTCGACCGGCTGGTCGTCGGCCTCGACCCGGCGCATGCGGGCCGGGTTCAGGCCTATGATCGCGCCCTGCGCGAGCGCGCGCGCCTGTTGCGCGACGGCGCCCGGGATCCGGCCTGGCTCGACGCCTTGGAGGAACGCATGGCGACCGAGGGCGTGGCGATTGCCGCGGCGCGGCGCGAGGCGGCGGCGCGGCTCGACGCCCTCGCCCGCGACGTCACGGGGCCCTTTCCCGGTGCCGCGCTGGCGATCGAAGGCGAGGTCGAGGCGTGGCTCGACGACCGCCCGGCGCTCGCCGCCGAGGACCGGCTGCGCCAGGCGCTCGCGGCATCCCGGGCGCGCGACGCGGAGGCCGGCGGCGCCGGCCACGGGCCCCACCGCAGCGATCTGCGGGTGCGCCACCTGGCCATGGACCGGGCCGCGGCGCTCTGTTCCACCGGCGAACAGAAGGCGCTCCTGGTGGCCATCGTCCTCGCCCACGCGCGCCTGTTGGCGGCGGCGCGGGGCGCGGCGCCAGTGTTGCTGCTGGACGAGGTGGCGGCGCATCTCGACGAGGTCTGCCGCCGGGCCCTGTTCGAACGCCTGGCCGAGCTCGGGGTGCAGGCCTGGCTCACGGGCACCGACGCAGGATTGTTCGCGCCGCTGGGCGCGTGGGCACAGTTTCTGACCGTCGCCGAGGCGGCGGTGGCGGCTTGAGAGTCGGGGACTAGGCGCGGCGATGAGCGAGCAAATGACCACGGTCGGCGCCAGGGGCGGGGCCTACGGCGCCGAGCAGATCAAGGTGCTGCGGGGGCTGGAGGCCGTGCGCAAGCGCCCGGGCATGTATATCGGCGATACCGATGACGGCTCCGGCCTGCATCACATGGTCTACGAGGTCGTCGACAACGCCATCGACGAGGCCCTCGCCGGCTATTGCAGCCAGGTCGAGGTGACCCTCAACGCCGACGGCTCGGTCACGGTCACCGATGACGGCCGCGGCATTCCCACCGAGATCCACGAGGAGGAAGGCGTCTCCGCCGCCCAGGTCATCATGACCCACCTGCACGCCGGCGGGAAGTTCGACCAGAATTCCTACAAGGTCTCCGGCGGCCTGCACGGCGTCGGCGTCTCCGTCGTCAATGCCTTGTCGAGTCGCCTCGACCTGCGCATTTGGCGTGGCGGTAACGAGCATTTCATGCGCTTCGAGGATGGCGAACCGGTCGGCGACCTGGAGGTTGTCGGTCCCGCTCCCATCGTCGATGGCAAAC
>JAZFQY010000297.1:0-9083 GCA_036445355.1 Alphaproteobacteria bacterium | reverse complement strand
ACCAACGGCGGCGATGTCTACGAGGTCGCGGCGGGAGAGGCGGTCACCATCGCCGCCGGCACGCGCCACGCCATCCAGGCGCCGGCCGGCGAGGAGGTCGAACTGATCGAGGTCGAGGTGCCACCGGTGGAGGACGAGTAATGCCAACGGTCCTCCTCAGGATGAGGCGATCACCTATCGTCAATAAATGAAGACCTCAAGCTGAGGAGCCCGTGTAGCGAGCGTCTCGAGGTAGGAGGTTTGCGATTCATACTCCTGCAACAGGTCGGTACCAGCCGCCCTCAGCCGCCTGCCTCGGCGCGCTGCTCGAGCAGGGCCCGGTTATAGGCCACCAACACGTCGCGCTCGTGCACGAAGCCGACCAGGGTCCGGCGCTCGCGGTCGGCGACCACGGGGACATGCTCCTCGTGTTCGGCGCGCATCAGCTTGAGGGCGGCGTTCAGATCGTCCTCAGCGGTGAGCACCGGCGGGTCGCGGCGCGCCACCTCGCCGGCGCAGGGCGCGGCGGCGCCGTCGCGCGCCAGCGCATGCTGTAAATCGGGATAGGTGATGACGCCGAGCAAGCGGCCATCCTCGGCGACAACGAACAGCTCGCCATAGGGCGCCTCGGCCAGCTTGGCTCGCATGACATCGACGCCGCAGTCCGCCGGCACGGCGACGAACGCCTCGCGCATGACATCGCCCACCTTCAGGCCGGCGAGCAGGCCCAGCTCGGCGCCGAGGCGAATGCCGCGCGCCTCGAGCTGCTTGTGGAAGAATGAGCGGCCGTAGAACTGATTCGTGACGACGCTGGCGACGACCGTCGCGACCATCACCGCAATCGCGATCTGGTAGTCGGCGGTGAGCTCGAAGATGATCAGGATCGTCGACATGGGCGCGCCGAGCACCGCACCGGCGAGCGCGCCCATGCCGATCATGGCGTAGGCCGAGGTGCCCGAGTAGAGGAACGGAAAGGCGGATTCAGCGACGATGCCGAAGGCGCCGCCGACCATGGCACCGAGGAACAGGGACGGGCTGAAGACGCCGCCGCCGAAGCCGGCGCCGAGGCTGATCGACGTCGCCGCGGTCTTGGCGACGATCAGCGCCAGCAGCAGGGCAAAGCCGTAGGCGGCGCCGATCCCGGCGTCGGTGGCCTCGTAGCCGACGCCCAGCACCTGCGGAAAGGCAAGCGCGATCGCCCCCAACGCCAGGCCGCCCACCGCCGGCCGCAGCCAGACGGGCACGCGGCTGCGCTCGAACGCCCGCTGTGTGACGAAGATCGAGGACATGAAAATGATCGCCGCCAGGGCGCAGACCAGGCCGAGCAAGGCGAAGGCCGGAAACTCCCACAGGCTGACGATGTAGTTTTCGGGCACCAGGAAGGCCGGGGCGTTGCCGAAGACTTCGCGCGAGATGACGGTGCCGGTGACCGAGGCGACGACGATGGGGGCGAGGGCCTTGAGCGCGTGGTGGCCGACGACGACCTCGAGGGCGAAGAAGACGCCGGCGATGGGCGCATTGAACGAGGCGGCGACCCCTGCCGCCACGCCGCAGCCGAGCAGTGTGCGCGACAGGCCGGGACCGAGATGCAGACGCTCGGCGAGTATGGCCCCGAGGGTGGCGCCGAGATGGACCACCGGGCCCTCGCGCCCGGTCGAGGCGCCGACGCCGAGCGAAGCGGCGTGGATCAGTGCCATCAGGGCGCCGCTCCGGGGCTCCATGCGCCCGCCCTTCAGCGCGTTCGCCTCGATGACGTGCGCGACGCCCTCGACTTGTTTGCCACGCAGGGCCCAGTGCGCGAACAATCCGATTGCGAGTCCGCCGGCGGTGGGCACCAGGAGAATGCGCCACCACGGCAGTCCGGCGACCCCGCTCACCACCAGCTCGTGGGAGAAGCCGAAGCCGAGCAACTGGAAGCTGCCGATGGCGAAGCGGAACCATACCGCGGCGAAACCGACCATGGCGCCGACCACCAGCGCCAGTATGGAAAGAATGATGTGCTCGTTGCGCAAGGAGCGACGCAACGAGGCACGCATGCGGGCCGCGGCGGTCGGAGAGCGCACCAGGAACTCCCGGCGAATCGGCTGCGGCGCCATTGAGCATGCTCTTATTCGGCCCGCAAGTGGGCCCGGCGAACTTGGTCGTGCGCCGGCGTTCTAACCGACGGCGGCGAGAACTGTTTCGATCCGGTCTTCCGGTATCACCCGGTCTCGTCCCTGACACTTTGCCGTGTACAGGGCCTCGTCCGCACGTCGGACTAACTGGGAGAGCACCTCTCCCGGCCGGTACTGGGCGACGCCGATGGACAGGGTTATGTTGCCCAGGGTCTCGCCCGTCGACTTCTTGACGATGCGTTTGTTGGCGACGGACTTGCGAATGTGTTCGGCGACGGTACCGGCATTGATCAGATTGGTCCGCGGCAGGATGATGGCGAACTCCTCGCCGCCGTAGCGCGCGGCCAGGTCGCGGCCCTTGATATTGTCCGTGAGACCGCGTGCGACGAGCTTCAGTACCTTGTCGCCGCGCTGATGCCCGTAACTGTCGTTGAAGCGCTTGAAGTGGTCAATGTCTGCGAGCAGCAGGGAAATCGGCGAACCATCCTCCATCGCCTGCTTGGCCAACTCGCGCAGCTTGGTCTCGAAGTATTTCCGGTTGGCGATGCCGGTGAGTGAATCGGTCATGGCGTCGCGCCGCGACACCTCGAGGTCCTGGCGCAGCAGCGTGATCTCCTGGGACGACTCCAGAAGCTGCTTCTCCAGCCGCTGGGCCTGCTCCTGCATGCGGTCGGTCTCGCCGACGATGCGCTGAATGATCGAGCGCACCTGGCCGGCGGCGCGGCTGGCCTTGAGATCGCCGCTGAGCCCCGCGAGCGAGGCCCCGTAGCGGTTGGCGTCGCCGCCGGCCTGGTTGACCAGCTCGAGCACCCGGCTCACCGCGGTGCCGATCTTCGAGCCTGCGTCCTGCAGCGCCGCGCCCTCCCGGCCGAAGCCGAAGAACCGGTCATAGAGCTCCAGGCAGCGCACATCCGTGAATGGCTGGTGGTTGCCGTGCAGCACGTCGATCATCTGCTTCAGATCGGGATTGATCCCGGAGAAGTAGGTGTACCACACGGCAAAGTTGCGCGGGCTCGCCGGAATGCCGAGCTGCTTCATCCGCGCCATTGACCGGGCGGCGAAATCTTGCGATTCGTCGAGGTCCTGGGAATAGTCCACCATCCGCCCTCATCGACGGCGCCGAAGCGAAGCGGCAGACAGTACAGAGCCTGTTGTTAAGGATCGGTTAGTCGGCGCGGTATGGATTGGGCTGTCGAACGACCTGAAATAACAAGCGCTGCTGCGGGATTCGCGCTGTTCGCAAATGTTCTTCTTGGGATGAAAATTTGCACGCCGTCCAACTCTTCGTTCACCCTTTGGGCGGCGCCTCGCCATCGGCGTCTCGCTGCCGGCGCTCGGCCTCGGCGGCATCGGCCTCGAGGCGCTTGGCGAAGGCGGCGCGCGCCATCTTGCGCGTGCGGACGAGGTAGCGCTCCAGGATGGTGTTGACGCTGGCCAGGGTGTGGCCGGAGATCGCGGCGACCAAGGGGTGCGTCGCGCCGGCCACCGCAGCGCCGGATCCGCTCTAGACCGAGAAATATTTGGCCTGGGGGTGGTGGGCGACGATGGCGGAGGTGGACTGCTCCGGGTGGAGCTGGAACTCCTCGCTCAGGCCGACGCCGATGCGCCCGGCCTCGAGCAGATCGAGGATCGCCGTCTGATCGGCCAGGTTCGGGCAGGCGGGATAGCCGAAGGAATAACGCGAGCCGCGATAGCCCTGCCGCAGCAGCTGGTCCATGTCGCGGCTGTCCTCGTGGCCGAAGCCGAGCTCGCCGCGGATGCGGCCGTGCACGTATTCCGCCATCGCCTCGGCCAGCTCCACCGACAGGCCGTGCAAGTAGAGGTAGTCCCGGTAGCGGTCGTCGGCGAACCAGGCCCGCGCCACGTCGGAGGCGCGCTGGCCCACCGTCACCACCTGAAGGCCGATGACGTCGCGCGCACCGGGGCCGAGGGAGGCGTCGCGGAAGAAATCGGCGATGCACAGCCCGCCGGGCCGGTCCTGGCGCGGCAGGGCGAAGCGCGCCAGCTCGGCCACGCCGTCCTCGGCGTAGACGACCAGGTCGTCGCCCTCGGCGGCCGCCTTCCAGTAGCCGTAGACCGCCTGCGGCGCCAGGATCTCCTCCGCCTGCGACTGGTCCACGATGCGCGCCAGGATCGGCCGCAGCTCCTTGCGCGCCCACACCATGTATTCGTCGAGGCGCCGCCCGTCCTTACGGTAGCCCCAGTGGAACTGGTAGAGCATGCGCTCGTTGAGAAAGGGCAGCACCGCCTTCTCCGGCACGCGCTCGATCACGCGCGGGCCCCAGAAGGGCGGCTCGGGGACTTCGACGCCGCGCGCCAGCTCTTCGCGGTGGAGGCGGATCTCCTCCAGGTCGAGCGGACGCTCGGCGGCGCTCCTGTCCTGCACCGCCTCGCGCCGCCCATGCTGAGGACGGCCGACGCGTCGAGTCTCGACCCCGGCCAGGTGATCGTCAAACTTGCACGCCATCACCTTGTCCATGAGGGCGAGGCCGTCGAAGGCGTCTCGGGCGTAGGCGACGCGGCCATAGGCGCGGGCGCAATCCTCCTCCACATAGCGGCGGGTGAGCGCGGCGCCGCCGAGCAGCACCGGCAGCTCGAGCCCCTCGCGGCTCATCTCGGCCAGGTTCTCGCGCATGACCACGGTCGACTTGACGAGCAGCCCCGACATGCCGATTGCATCGGCGTCGTGGGTGCGCGCCGCCTCCAGGATGTTCGCCAACGGCTGCTTGATGCCCAGATTGACGACCTTGTAGCCGTTGTTGGTGAGGATGATGTCGACCAGGTTCTTGCCGATGTCGTGCACGTCACCCCTGACAGTGGCGAGGACGATGATGCCGCGCTCCTGGCCCTCGACGTGTTCCATGTGCGGTTCCAGATGGGCGACGGCCGCCTTCATCGTCTCCGCCGATTGCAGCACGAAGGGCAGTTGCATCTTGCCGGCGCCGAACAGCTCGCCCACCACCATCATGCCGTCGAGCAGGAAGGTGTTGACGATGTCGAGGGCCGGATAGGCGGCCAGGGCCTCGTCGAGGTCGGCCTCGAGGCCCTGCTTGTCGCCGTCGACGATGCGATTCTTGAGCCGCTCCTCGACCGTCGCCGCCCGTGGCGTCTCCACCTTGGCCGCTGCCGCCCGCCCCTCGAACTGGGCCATGTAGGCCTGCAACGGGTCATGGCCGTCGCGCCTGCGGTCGAAGATCAGGTCCTCGGCCACGCGTCGCTCGTCCTCGGGAATGCGGTGCAGCGGCAGGATCCGCGACAGGTGCAGGATGGCGCCGGTGAGCCCGCGCTTCAGGGCATGGTCGAGAAACACCGAGTTGAGTACGTGGCGCGCCGCCGGGTTGAGGCCGAAGGAGATGTTGGAAAGCCCGAGGATGATCTGGCACTCGGGCAGCTCCTCGGCGATGCGCTCGATCGCCTCCAGCGTCCACAGGCCGAGCTTGCGATCGTCCTCGTTGCCGGTGCAGATGGTGAAGGTGAGCGGGTCGAATATGAGGTCGGAAGGCGCCAGCCCGTAGCCGCCGACGGCGAAGTCGTACAGGCGCTTGGCGACGGCGAGCTTGCGCTCGACCGTCTTGGCCATGCCCTCCTCGTCGATGGTGAGCGCCACGACCGCGGCGCCGAACTTCCGCGCCAGCGTCAGGCGTTCGCCGGCCGGTCCCTCGCCATCCTCGAAATTGATCGAGTTGATCACCGGCTTGCCGCCATAGAGCTTCATCGCCGCCTCGAGGACCGGCAGCTCGGTGGAATCGATGACCAGGGGCGCGCTCACCCGGCCGCGCATGCGGCCGACCAGGGCGGACATGTCGGCGACCTCGTCGCGGCCGACGAAAGCGGTGCACAGGTCGAGGGCATGGCTGCCCTCTTGTGCCTGGGCGCGGCCCATGGCGACGCAGGCGTCCCAGTTCTCCGCCGCCTGCAGCTCGCGGAACCGCTTCGAGCCGTTGGCGTTGCAGCGCTCGCCGATGGACAGGAAGGCGTTCTCCTGGCGCAGGGGCACTTGCGCGTAGAGCGAGGCGAGGGCGGGCACCCAGACGCTACGCCTCTCCGCCGGCGGCGGCCGGTGGCCCGCCGACCCGGCCCGCCGGCGCAGCATCTCGTCGAGGGCGGCGATGTGGCGCTCGGTGGTGCCGCAACAGCCGCCGACGATGTTGATGCCGTCCTCCTCGACGAAGCGCTCGAGCCACCCGGCCATTTCCTCCGCGCCCAGCGGGTAGCGCGGCGCGCCCGCCACCAGCTCCGGCAGGCCGGCGTTGGGCTGTACCGCGATCGGGCCGGGCCAATTCTCGCCCAGCCATTTGACGTGCTCGGCCATCTCCTGCGGGCCGGTGGCGCAGTTGAGGCCCATGATTTCGACGTCGAGGGCGTGGATAACGGTCGCGGCGGCGGCGATGTCGGAGCCGACGAGCAAGGTGCCGGTGGTCTCCACCGTCACCTGTACGATGAGCGGCAGCCGGCGCCCGAGCTCGGCGAAGGCGTTGCGCGCGCCGTTGATCGCCGCCTTGACCTGCAGCAGGTCCTGGCAGGTCTCCATGAGGATGGCGTCGACGCCACCGGCGACGAGACCCTTGGCCTGAACCGTGAGCGCCGCCTCGAGGGCGTCGTAGTCGATATGGCCGAGGGTAGGCAGCCGGGTGCCGGGGCCGATGGCGCCGAGGACGAAGCGCGCGCGGCCGTCGCCGGCAAACGACTCCATCGCCTCGCGCGCCAGCTCCGCTGCCAATTTGTTGATTTCCATGGCCCGCTCGGCGAGGTCGAACTCGGCCAGGGTGATTGGCGAGCCGCCGAAACTGTTGGTCAGGATCAAGTCGGCGCCGGCGGCGAGGTAGCCGCGGTGGAATTCCCGCACCAGGTCCGGCCGCGACAGGTTCAGGACCTCGGTGCAGTTTTCCTTGCCCCAATAATCCCGCTCTATGTCCAAATCGGTCGCCTGCACGCGGCTGCCGGTGGCGCCGTCGCAGAGCAGCACGCGTTCGCCCAGCTGCTCCAAGAGCGTACTCATGGCGCGGTGGCCGCGGCGCCGCCGGCGCGCAGGACCGGCCAGATGGACACGGTCAGGGGCTCGCCCGCCAGGTGGATGGCCGGCAACGGATCCAGAGAAGCGGCGCGGCACCATTCCGCGATCTCCTCCTCGGCGAATCCCAGGCGCCGGTGGGCGTGGTCGCGACGCAGTTCCTCGAGCCCATGGGGGGCGAAATCGACGACCAAGAGCCGCCCGCCCGGCCGCAGCACCCGCGCCGCCTCGGCGATGGCGTCGGCCGGCGCGGCGGCGAAATGCAGGACCATGTGGATGATGGCGGCGTCGAAGGAGGCGTCGGGCCAGGGCAGCTGATACATGTCCGCCTGGCGGACGACGCAGCGATCGAGCCCGGCCCGCTCCAGGTTGGCCCGCGCCACGGCCAGCATTTCGCGCGAGCTGTCGATGCCCACCGCCTGCTCGATCCGGTCCGCCACCAGGTGCAGCATGCGGCCGGTTCCCGTGCCCACATCCAGGAGCGTTCCCACCTCGCCTTCGGGCAGGAGCCGGAGCAGCGCCCGCTCGACCTCGGCCTCGTCCACGTGCAACGCGCGGATGCGGTCCCATTGGGCCGCGTTGCGACGAAAATAGGCCGCCGCCGCCTCGGCGCGCTGGCGTTTGATGCCATCGAGGCGGGCCAGGTCGAGCGCCAGGTTCCGATCCTCGGCCGGCAGCCGGTCGACCAACATCCGGGCAAGGGCGCCGCCCTCGCCATCGCTCGCCAAACGGAAGAGCGCCCAGGTCCCCTCGCGGAAACGCTGCAGCAACCCCGCCTCGCACAGCAGTTTCAGGTGGCGCGAGACCCGCGGTTGGCTCTGCCCCAGGATATGGCACAGCTCGGTGACCGTGAGCTCGCTGCGCGCGCACAGGACCAGAAGCCGCAGTCGCGTCGGCTCCGCCGCGGCGCGCAAGGCGTTGAGCAGTCGATCCATCGTTCGCCCATGTCTCCGTCAGGGGGCCGCTCACCGACCCATATAGACATAAACATATATTGATATATCCTTTACTCGATGAATCAACCGTCGTCCCGCGTCGGCGGCGGTAATATGACAAAAATACAACAGAAACGTCACCGTCGGCGCTGCATCTATACCGGCCGATGCAATCGGGCTGTAAACGGCGCTTGATGATTCGCATGGACTGCAACAGAATAGCTCGTTCGGGGAGGATTTGACGGGTCGACGGTAGGCGGGGCATCGTTAACCACGCATTAGGTCCACCGGGGCAGAGTAGGCCGGCGGTGGCCACGGCACTGTGGCCGATTTGCAGCACTGGTGCGGGGCCAATTCGCCGGAGCCGCGCCGGCGGGGCGATCGGTCCGGCGCCGCGGCGGCGGCCCGGTTCTCTGCGTGCCCGATGCAAAGCGGCGAAGGCCCGACGAATTGTGAGGATCTGCCCCATGGCAAGTCGCAGTCGCAGCAGGGCCGAGCGGGGCCTCGGCGGCGTGGTCGCCAGGCTTTGCGCCGCGGCGTTGCTCGCCGCCGCCCTCGCCGGGTGCGCCGCCATGGGCGCGGTCGAAGAGGACGACCCGGACTCGGTCGCCGATCCGATCGAATTCATCAATCGCCCGATCTTCGCCGTCAACAACGCCGCCGACACCCTGCTGCTGCGACCGGTGGCCATCGCCTATCGCGATCTCATGCCGTCGCCCTTGAAGACGAATGTCAGGAACGTGCTGCAATGGCTCACTCTGCCGTTGACCTTCATTCACGACGTGCTGCAGGGCGAGTTCGAGCGCGCGGAGGAGGCGGCGGCCAGGTTCGTCACCAACGCGCTCACCTTGGGCCTGGGCGATCCGGCCAGCGACCTCGGCCATCCGCCGTACCACAAGGAGGATGCCGGTCAGACCGTGGCCGTGTGGGGGGTCGAGAATGGCGGGCCATACCTCATGCTGCCGCTGCTGGGACCGTCGAGCCTGCGCGACGCCTTCGGCACCGCCGTCGACTTCTTCATAGATCCGGTGGGCCTCGGCAGCA
>JAZFQY010000296.1:0-2745 GCA_036445355.1 Alphaproteobacteria bacterium | reverse complement strand
CCGACGCCGTCTACCTGCCCGGCGGTTATCCCGAATTGCATGCCGGCAGGCTGGCGGCGAATATGCGCTTCCGCGACGGGCTCCGCGCCGCGGTGGCGCGGGGCGCGGCGGTCTATGGCGAGTGCGGCGGCTACATGGTGATGGGCGAGGCACTGATCGACGACGCGGGCGCATCGCACGCGATGGTGGGGCTCCTGCCGCTGGTCACCAGCTTCGCCGAGCCGCGCCTGCATCTCGGCTACCGGCAAGTGGAAACCCTGGCCCCGTCGCCACTGGGCAATGCGGGCGCACGCTTTCGCGGCCATGAGTTTCACTATGCGTCGATCCAGCGCGAGGAGTCGGGCACGCGCCTTATGCGCGCCGCCACAGCGGCGGGCGGCGAGGCGCGGACCGTCGGCCTCGCCGATGCGGGCGGACGTGTCGCAGGCTCCTTCATCCACCTCGTCGACCGGGCACCGTAACGCAATGGATGCCGAGGCGCCGTTCTGGAAACGCAAGAGCCTGTCCGAGATGACGCGCCGGGAATGGGAGTCCCTGTGCGACGGCTGCGGCAAGTGCTGCCTCAACAAGCTCGAGGACGAGGACACGGGCGAGATCGCGCTCACCGAGGTCGCCTGCCGCTACCTCGATCTGGGCAACTGCCGCTGCACCGACTACGCCAACCGGCTGACGTTGGTCCCCGACTGTATTAGCCTCACACCCGGCAACGTGTCCCGCCTGCCTTGGCTGCCGGCCACATGTGCCTACCGCCTCCTGGCAGAGGGCAGCGATCTCTACTGGTGGCACCCGCTCGTCTCCGGTGATCCGGACACGGTTCACGAGGCCGGCGTCTCCGTACGCGGCAAGGTCGTCACCGAGGACGACGTCGACGATCTTGAGGACCACGTGGTCGAGTGGCTCAACGACGACGCCGATCCCTTCGGCCACAGGGCCGGCGCCGCCAAGGGCAAGCCCGAACGGTGATTGCCGGTTGTTTGCGCGAGGCGTTCCTGTAACAGTGGACGGGTGGAACCATGGCGTCGCCCCTAGCCAAGATTTGGCGCGCCGCCGGCAAGGACAACCGGCCATAACAGGGGGTGAGGGCACGCGCGACGACGGATCCAGGGAGGACCCAGATGACCGACACCGAGGCCACGCGCCCCCGCGGCGTTTTCGCCGCGGTGCTGACGCCCTTCACGGCCGACCTTAGCCCCGACCTGCCGGTATTTCTCGAGCATTGCCGCTGGCTGCTCGACAATGGCTGCGACGGGCTGGGCATCCTCGGCACCACCAGCGAGGCCAACTCCCTCAGTGTCGAGGAGCGCCTGACCCTGATCGAGGCGATGGGCGCGAGCGACCTGCCGCGCGAGCGCCTGATCATCGGCACCGGCTGCTGCGCCATCCCGGACACCGTGCGGCTCACCCGCGCGGCGCTCGAAATCGGCGCGGCCGGGGTGCTGGTGCTGCCGCCGTTCTTTTACAAGAATATGAGCGACGACGGCCTGTTCGCCGCCTATGCCGAGACGATCGAGCGCACCGGCGACGACCGGCTGCGTCTCTACGTCTATCACATCCCGGCGATGACGGGGCTGGACATGGGCCTCGACTTGATCGGCCGGATGATCGCCGCCTATCCCGAGACCGTGGTGGGACTCAAGAACAGCTCCGGCGACTGGGACAACATCGCGGCAATGATCCGTGCCTTCCCGGGCTTCGACGTGTTCGCCGGCACCGAACAGTACCTGCTGCCGGCGCTTCGGGCCGGTGGCGCCGGTTGCATCTCGGCGACGACCAACGCCTTCTGCCGCGAGGCCGCCGCGGTCTACGCCGACTGGCGCGGCGCCGAGGCGGCAGCGCTGCAACAGCACCTGACGGCGCTGCGCCTGGCGGTGCAGGCGGTGCCCGCCATTCCGGCGCTGAAGCAAATAATGGCCCGCGCCACCGGCCGCGCCGGCTGGCTCAATATTCGCCCGCCGCTCACGCGGCTGGGCGAAGAGCAAACGCGGGCCTTGTTCGCGAGCCTGGATAGCCTCGGCTACGCCCTGCCGGCAGCGGCCTGAGTCGCGGACGGCGTCGCCCGCCGCCTTATACCAACGGTCCTTGATATTGACCCATTTCACCGAGGCGATTTTGGCCGCCAGATAGGAGCGAGTTGCGCCGTAGTGCCGGCCACTTCAAGCAACGAGCGACGCCTCTGGCGGCCAAAAGCGCCCGGCCTTCGGTGGGGTAAATCGGCCCGCCGGGTTCGTTGCGACGCTCGCCCGATGTGGCGACATCGCGCTTCGCGCCGCGCCTGCCCGGACGGACCGATTTGCGCCCATGAAATGGGTCAATATCAGGGACCGTTGGTATAATAGGCCCATTATCCCGATGCTGGTCGACAGCCACTGCCACCTGGACTTCCCGGACTTCGCCGAGGAGCTGGACGCGGTCGTCGCCCGCGCCGACGCCGCCGGCGTCGGCATAATGTTAACCATAGGCACGCGGCTCGACCAATTCGACGGCGTGCGCACGGTGGCGGAGCGGTTCGACAATGTCGTCTGCTCCGTTGGCGTGCATCCGCACGAGGCGGCGGGGGAGGGGCCGGCCTCCCCCGAGCCACTGTTGCGCCTGGCGCGCCACCCGAAGGTGGTGGGTATCGGCGAGACCGGCCTCGACACCCGAAGGTGGTGGGTATCGGCGAGACCGGCCTCGACTATTATTACGAGCACAGCCCAAAGGAAGTACAACGCAAAAGCTTCCGCATCCATATCGCGGCGGCGCGGA
>JAZFQY010000295.1:0-8664 GCA_036445355.1 Alphaproteobacteria bacterium | reverse complement strand
CGGGAAGCGCGGATGCACCACTTCCACATCCCACGTCGAGGACGGAAGAACCAGCGGCGAGTGAAAGGCGTTCTATCGTTCTTCGGCCGTATTTGTCCCAGAAGGCGAGCGGGCTGTCATCGAAATGTTCCGAGGCGGCGTTGTAGGTCCGCGACTTGGGCCTTTCCCGAGTCCATGGGCTCATTCAAGGTCGTCAACTCCGGCCAAGCGTCCAAGCATAGCCTCGTCATCGGCGTCGCTCTATCGGCTTGTGGAACGTCGCCTTCGGGTCACGAGCGGTCATCGGTGGGCCAAGCACCAGGTTCGACCCAAATGCCGTTCATGAGAACACGCCCCTAACGCCGCGCCAGTTTCAGCAATTGGTGCAGCGCGCGGTCGGGGATGCCGAGCTCGTCCAGATGGGCCACCGTGGCGGCGAGGTAATCGGTGCAGCTGCCGCGCGCGCCGAGGCCCTGGCGGATCAGCGCTACCGTCTCGGCCGAGGTGAGCCCGCCGGCATATTGCTCGTGATTTCGGTCGACGACGAAGGTGTGGGCATGGCGCCGCCCACCGTTCGTCAGCACCCGCACGAAGCGTGGGTCGTAGGCGCCGGAGACCATCTCGCGCCGCCATAGATAGTCGACCACCGCATCGCCGTCGGCGCCGGCGATGCGGTAGGCGATGCCTCGGCACGACCCTCCCCGATCGAGACCGAGGACCAGCCCCGGGTGCTCCGGCGTGCCGCGGTAATGGTGCGAGTACATGCACATGCGGCGGTGATAGCCGTAGAGGGTCGCCTCCGACCGACCGCGGAAGGCAAAACCCGGGTTCCACATCAGCGAGCCGTAGGCGAAGACCCAGAAATCCCGCTCCGGCTTCAGCGCCGCGAGGAGGGCCCGCCTCAATTCCGGCTTCGGCATCTCGGCGGGCGCCGGAAAGTCCGTGGGCTCATCGTCGACTGCGGCGGGGTCTTGGCGCTGGCTCATCGGCAGGAAGATTGGCCGCGCCGGCCGTGAATGCAAGGCGCCGGCTCGACGGCTGCCGCCGCTGGCGATATAAGGACGGCGTTTCGATGCAACCTCGATACCCCTGATGTCGCGCCGATCCATTGCCGCTGTCGTGGTCCTGGCGCTCGCCGCCGCCGTCGGCGGCTGGCATGTCTTCGCCCAGCGTCTCGAGGACGGCATCCATGCCTGGGTCGCCCAGCGCCGGGCCGAGGGCTACGAGGTGGCCTACACCGACCTCAGCATGTCCGGTTTTCCCCTGGGCTGGACGGCGGAGATCGTCGCGCCGCGGCTGAGCGCGCCACCCGGCGAGCCGCAATGGCGCTGGACCGGGCCCGATCTGCGCCTCGATCTCTCGCCGGTTCACCCCGAGCGCGCGAGGTTCGACTTCCGCGGCCGCCACCGGCTGGAGCTGCCACCGGGCGCGGCGCTGCTGGCGACGGCGGCGGAGGCGCGCGCCGATATCGGGCTCGACGGCAATGGGCGTGTGGACCGCATCGACGCAAGGCTGGCGCGGCTGGAGCTGGGTCTTGACGGTCGCGCCCTGCGGCTGTCGGTGGAGATCGCGGAACTGGACGCGAGCCGGGTCTATGTCGAGACCGCCGACGATCCGATCGTGCCGGCCGTGACCGCGATCGCGCGCACGCGCTGGCGCCGGATCGTCCTGCCGAGCGACCTGGCCGGGCCCTTGGGGCCGGAAATTGCCGTGCTCGCCATCGAGGCCGAACTCAAGGGTGCCATTCCCCCGGGCCCGCCCGAGGCCGCCCTGGCGGTGTGGCGCGACGGCGGCGGCACGCTCGAGGTGCGTAGCCTGCGCCTGGACTGGGGGCCCCTCGCCTTGGATGCCGACGGCAGCCTGGGGCTCGACCGGGACATGCAGCCCGTGGGCACGATGACCGCGCGGGTGCGCGGTCTGGCAGCGGCGATCACGGCCTACGAGCGCGCCGGCGTGCTGGAGCCCGGGCCGGCGGCGGCGGCGCGTCTGCTCTCCGCCGTGGCCACCAGGCCCGCCGCCGATGGCGGGCCGCCGGAGGTGCGGCTGCCGATCACGGTCCGGAACCAGCTGGTCATGCTGGGGCCGCTCGTCCTCGTCAGGTTTCCCCGGATTCGCTGGACTGGCGCTCCGTAGACTCGAAGGTGCCGGCTTGGCCGGCCTCGACGATGCCGCGGCGGACGGCCCGCGTACGCGTGAACCAGTCCTCGAGCTTGTCCGCCTCGCCCCAGCGGATGGCGCGCTGCAGGGCGCTCAGATCCTCGGTGAAGCGGCCCAGCATCTCCAACACCGCGTCGCGATTATTGAGGAAGACGTCGCGCCACATCACCGGGTCGGAGGCGGCGATGCGGGTGAAGTCGCGGAAGCCGCCGGCGGAGAACTTGACCACCTCGGAGGTCTCGATGCGGTCGGCGGCGTCGGCCTCGTTGCGGAGCTGGTCCTCCAGGTCGGTCACCGTGCCGACGATGGTATAGGCAATCAGATGCGGCAGATGGCTGGTAATGGCCATCACCTTGTCGTGGTGCGCCGCATCCATGATTTCGATGGTGCTGCCGGCGCGGCGCCAGAGTTCTGCCACCCGCTCCACCGCCGCCGCGTCGGTGCCCGGCGGCGGCGTCAGGATGCACCAGCGGTCCTGGAACATCTCGGCGAAGCCCGCCTCCGGACCCGAATGCTCGGTGCCGGCGACCGGGTGGCCGGGAACGAAATGCACGCCCGCGGGTAGGTGCGGCCCGATCAGGTCGATGGCGGCCTGCTTTACCGAGCCCACTTCGCTGACGATGGCGCCGGGCTTCAGGCGCGGCGCAATGGCGCGCGCGATGGGCTCGTAAGCGCTCATCGGTGTGCACAGCATGACCAGATCGGCATCCGCGGCGCACGCGCCGGCGTCGGCGTGGACGCTGTCGGCGAGGCCCAGTTCACTCGCTTTGCGGCGTGTCTCCTCGCTGCGCGCGCAGGCGGTGAGGTGACCGGCGAGTCCTTCGCGGCGCGCGACGCGGGCCAGCGACGATCCGATGAGGCCGATGCCGACGAGTGCAATCCTTCCGAACAGGGGCTTGGTGTCCATGGGCTAGCCCATGAACTCGGCCAGGGCGGCGACCACTTCGCGCATTTCGTCCTCCAGGCCAAGGGAGACGCGGACCCACTGCGGCAGGCCGTAGGCCGCGATATTGCGCGGGATGATGCCCTTGGCATGCAGGTGCGCGATGGCCGCGTCTGCGTCCTTGCCCGGCCGGTCGGGGAAGCGGAGGATGACGAAGTTGGCGATCGAGGGGTTGACCTCGAGGCCCAGCGCGCGCGCCTCGTCGCTGAACCAGCGCAGCATGAGGTCGTTGTGGCTCCTCGCTTTGTCGGTGAAGGCGATGTCGTCGAGCGCCGCACACGCCGCCGCCAGGGCCGGGGCGGTGACGTTGAAAGGGCCGCGCAGGCGGTTGAGCACCGCCGCCACGTCGGGCGGGCAGTAGGCCCAGCCGACGCGCAGGCCGGCGAGGCCGTAGATCTTCGAGAAGGTGCGGGTCATGACGACGTTGTCGTTGCTCTCGACCAGGGCGACGCCGGGCTCGTAGTCGTTGCGCGAGATGTACTCGGCATAGGCGGCATCGACGACGAGCAGACAGTCGCCCGGCAGGGCGGCGTGCAGGCGCTCCAGCTCCGCTCGAGTGACAAAGGTGCCTGTCGGGTTGTTGGGGTTGGCGAGAAAGACGACACGCGTCTTGTCGCCGACCCGCGCCAAGAGCGCATCCACGTCAGCCGTCAGGTCCGTTTCCGGCGCCCGGACCGGGGTCGCGCCGACGCTCTTGGTGACGATAGGATACATTAGGAAGCCGTGCTCGCTGCACAGCACCTCGTCACCGGGGCCGGCATAGCCGCGGGCGATGAGGGCAAATAGCTCGTCCGAGCCGTTACCGCAGACGATGCGATCGGCATCCAGGCCGTGGTGGTTGGCGAGCGCGCGCCGCAGTTCCGTCGCCGCACCGTCCGGATAGCGATGTAGCTCTCCGGCCAGATCGCGGTAGGCGGCGACGGCGCGCGGACTGGGGCCGAGGGCGCATTCGTTCGAGGCGAGCTTGATCACCCGCCCCATCCTTGGCAGCGACGACTCGCCGCCCACATAGGGCGCGATGGCGAGAATGCCGGGGCGCGGTTCCGGGACTGCCACTTGGGTCTCGCCGGCCTGCGGCGCAGTTCAGTCTGCGACGGAGCGAAGCGGGATTGGCGCCGCATAGCCCCCGATGCGCGCCATGCGCCCGATCGCGCGTCCGCCTTTCTGCCGCAATTCGGCCAGGCGCGGGTCGTCGCCGTCGAGGCAACCCCCCATGTCGACAAGATGCATGCGCATTGGGTCCGACTCGGCCCCGTCCTGCGCCAGCAGCAGGCTGATTTCCAGCCCGGCCTCGGTCATCGCCTCGTGCAGCCGCGCCCGGCTCATCTGCGGCGCCGCCTCGATCGCGAACAGGCTGCGGTCGTCGCCGGTCGGCTCGGCCGAAGTACGGGCTATGGCCAGCGCCTCCGCCGACGCGCCGCGGTCGTGGGCGACGAAGGGCAGGCGGGCGATGACGCGCGGCATGTTGGGGTCGGGACCCACGAGCGTCGGCCACCAGGCCTGCGCATCGTCCTCCTGCGGCATCGGCAGCACCCCGACCGTGGCCGTGCCCTCGGCCACGGCGGCGATCACCTGCGCCGACGAGGAATGGGCGATGATCGGCGTCTCGCTGCCATAGTGGTCGCGCGCCAGATCCCAATACCCCGTCGCCTCCTCGGTGCGGTAGACGGTGACGCCGAAGTCGCTCTGCAGGCGTGTCGTCGCCCCCAGAAGCTCGCGCCAAAGCCGCACCAAGGCGCGCCGGGGAAAGGGGCCCCGGTGGCGGGCCAGGAGGCGGCGCACGAGATCGGCCTCGCGCGCCGGCTGGTAGGCCGCACCGAGCCCGGACTCCTTGACACGGGCAATATTCACCACCACCGCCGTGCGCCTCATGAGCAGATCGTGGATCTGGTCGTCGATGCCGTCGATTTCGCGGCGGAGCCCCTCGAGGCTATCGGAAGCGGCGCTCATTGCTATTTTTGCGGCCTTGACAAGCGGTTGTGTCTTAGTCGTTGGCGTTGTCAAAAGCAAAGAAAACGTTAACACTTGCGGAGTGGATTCCTGGCAAACTCAGCCCGCCGGCGAGCGGGCCGGGAGGAGTAGCGCGACGATGCGCCGGCGATGACCACCAATAAGGCCCAGACCAAGAGCAAGGCGGGTGAGATCGCGCCGCTGCCGGCGGCCGACGAGCTGCCGGGGTACAAGGTCGCACTCGGCAAGGACGCGCCGTTGCGCCTCGATTGCGGCATCGAGCTCGGTCCCTTCACTGTCGCCTACCAGACCTATGGCCGGCTCAACCCGGATAAGTCGAACGCAATCCTCGTCTGCCACGCGCTTACCGGCGACCAGTTCGCGGCCGAGGCGCATCCGATCACCGGCTCCGCCGGTTGGTGGCACTGGGCGATCGGCCCGGGTCTGTCGCTGGATACGGACCGGTTCTACGTCATCTGCGCCAACGTGATCGGCGGCTGCATGGGGACCACGGGGCCGAAAGAGATCGAGCCGGAGACCGGCGAGCCCTACGGTCTGCGCTTTCCGGTCATCACCATCGCCGACATGGTGCGGGCGCAGAAGCTCTTGATCGACCATCTGGGGATCGAGAAGTTGTTCTGCGTCACCGGCGGCTCCATGGGCGCGATGCAAGTGCTGGAGTGGGCGGCCGCCTATCCGGAGCGCGTGTTCTCCGCAGTGCCGATTGCCGGCTCGGCCCGGCATACGGCGCAGAACATCGCCTTTCACGAGGTCGGCCGCCAGTCAATCATGGCCGACCCCGACTGGTATGAGGGCGACTACGCCCGCCACGGCAAGCGGCCGGTGAACGGCCTCGCCGTTGCCCGCATGGCGGCGCACATAACCTATCTGTCGGAGCCGGCGCTGCACCGCAAGTTCGGCCGCGAGCTGCACAATAGGTCCAGCGTCACTTACGGCTTCGACGCCGACTTCCAGGTCGAAAGCTACCTGCGCTATCAGGGCAGCACCTTCGTGCGCCGCTTCGACGCCAACTCCTATCTCTACATCACGCGGGCGATGGACTATTTCGACCTGGCGAAAGCCCATGGCGGCGTGCTCGCCAGCGCCTTCAAGAATACGCCCGTGCGCTTCTGCCTGATCAGCTTCACCTCGGACTGGCTGTTCCCGACGAGCGAGTCGCGCGCCATCGTGCACGCGCTCAACGCCGTCGCCGCCAATGTCAGCTTCGTCGAGATCGAAACCGATGCCGGTCACGACGCCTTCCTCCTGGACGAGCCGGAATTCCACCGCGCCTTCGCCGGTTTCCTCGCCGGCGCGGCGGAGCAGCGCGGCCTGAACGCGCGATGAACCGACCGCCGCCGCGGGACAAGATCCGCGTCGACCTGCAGCTCATCGCCGACATGATCGAGCCCGGCGCGCGAGTGCTCGACGTCGGCGCCGGCAATGGGGCCTTGCTCGGCTATCTCGTCCACTACAAGCAGGTCGACGGCCGCGGCATCGAGATCGACCGCGAGGGCGTCACCGCCTGCGTCAACCAGGGTCTGCCGGTGATCCAGGGCGACGCCGAGACCGACTTGCGCAACTACCCCGCCGACAGCTTCGACTATGTGATTCTCAGCCAGACCCTGCAGGCGATACGCAACGTGCGCGGGATTCTGGAGCAGATGCTGCGCCTCGGTCGGCGGGCGGCGGTCAGCTTCCCCAATTTTGGGCATTGGCGGGTACGCTGGGACCTGATGGCGCGCGGCCGCATGCCGGTCACCGGATCGCTGCCGTATGCCTGGTACGACACGCCCAACATCCACCTGTGCACCGTGGTCGACTTCCTCGACCTGTGCCGGGCGATGGACGTATCAGTAGAGCGGGCGGTGGTCATCGACGCCGCCGGGCGCAGCCGCCCCTTCCGCAAGGTGGGTTGGACGACCAACTGGTTGGCGGAGAAGGCAGTATTCCTGATCAGCCGCAATCGAGGCGCGCCGCAATGACGCGCGAGCGCGCGCCACGGATGACCGCGCGCACCGGTGCGGTGGCGCGCACGCTTTTGCGTTCGACGACACCGGCGTAGATCTGCTTGGCCGCCTCGACAATGGCGACACCGCCCAGCGGCTGGAACCAGCGGTCGCCGATATTCTCCCAAGCCGGCGCCGCCGCCAGAATGAATCGCCTGCGGCTTGGCGGCACGTAGAGCGCCCGCGCCGAGTTCACGGGCGTGAACATCGCTTCGCGCAGCACGCGGCGCAACTGCTCCAGGGAATAGGGATGGCCATGGCCGAAGGGCGTGTGGTCGGCGCGCGCCCAGATGCTGCGCCGGTTCGGCACCACGACCAGGAGCCGCCCGCCGTCGGCCATGACCCGCCACGCCTCGCGCAAGAGCGCGCGAAGCTGCTCGGTGCATTCCAGCCCGTGCACCAGCAGCACCCGGTCCATGGACAGGTCCGGCAAGGGAAGCTCGGCCTCGTCGGCGATGCAGGCGAGGTTGGGCCCCTCCGGCGGCCAATGCAGCACCCCCATGCCCACCGGCATGACGGCGACGACCCGCTCGGCCTCGCCGCGGAAGGGCCTGAGATAGGGCGTCGCGTAGCCGAGGCCGAGCACGTTCATCCCGCGCAAGTCGGGCCACAGCTCGCGCAGGCGGCGGCGGATCATGCGCCGCGCCACCAGGCCGAGGGAGCTATCGTAGAAATCCTTGACGTCGATGATGTCCGGCCACATGGGGCGAGACTAGCATTTTTTCCCTAACGCGAAGCAAAGCCGTCGCCTGGTGAAATTGTGATGCGCCACGCTTTGCCCTTGCACCGGCGAGCGCGGCGGGGCACGTATTCGCCGCGCAAGAACAAAAGCCCAAGGGAGGACACCGGAACATGAAGATGCGCTACTCCAAGACCTCGCCCTTCGCGCGCAAGGCCCTGGTCACGGCCCACGAAATCGGCCTCGCCGAGCGCATCGAGCTGGTGGCGACCAATCCCTGGGCCGCGGATACCGACCTGCAGCGCGACAACCCCCTCATCCAGGTGCCGGCGCTCACCCTCGAAGGCGGCGAGGTGCTCTATGACAGCGTGGTCATCGCCGGCTATCTCGACGAGCTTGCGGGCGCCGGCCTGTTCCCGGCCGGCGGCATCGATCGCTGGCGGGCGCTCAGGCGTGTGGCGCTGGCCGACGGCATCTGCAACGCCGCGGCGCTGGTGAGGTTGGAGAGCACCCTCAGGCCGGAGCCATACCGCTGGCCCGACTGGATCGCGCGCCAGCGCAGCAAGGTCTCGGCGGCGCTGAAGGCGTTCGAGGCGGAGGCCGACGCGTTCGCCGGCAGGGTGGACGTCGTCCAGATCGCGCTCGGCTGCGCCCTGGGCTATTTGGACCTGCGCCTGCCGGACCCGGACTGGCGCGGCGGTCATCCCAAGCTCGCTGGCTGGTACAAGGCGTTCGGCGCCCGCCCGTCAATGCAGGCGACCCGTCCCGACGCCTGAGCCGCCCACGGCGATAGCCGTAACCTAACCTTTTCGTTCGACGTCTAGCCTCGCGCCCCTGCGCCCCATCAGAGCGGGGCGGCGACAGGGCGCGGGCGCACATGCTGTTCAACTCCACCATCTTCGTCTTCTCCTTCCTGCCGATGACCCTCGCCGGCTTCTACCTCATCG
>JAZFQY010000294.1:0-3986 GCA_036445355.1 Alphaproteobacteria bacterium | reverse complement strand
CGGCTGCTCGATCCGCCGCTGCACGAGTACCTGCCCAATACCGAAAAGGAGTTGGAAGAGGTCGCCCGCGCCGCCGGCAAGAGCGTCGAGGCGACGCGCCGCCGCGCCCAGATGCTGCATGAGGCGAACCCCATGCTCGGCCATCGCGGCTGCCGCCTCGGCATCAGCTTCCCGGAGATTTACGAGATGCAGGCGCGCGCCATATTCGAGGCGGCGGCCGCGGTGGAGGGGGAGGAGGCGGGCGCCACTGAGGTCGAGATCATGATCCCCCTCGCCGCCACCGGGCGCGAGCTGGAGATCCTCAAGCAGCTCGTCGACGAGGTGGCGGAGCGGGTCGCAAAGGAGGTAGGTGGCCTGCCGCGCTACCTGGTCGGCACCATGATCGAGCTGCCGCGTGCCGCATTGTGCGCCGCGGAGTTGGCGCGCTGGGCCGAGTTCTTCAGTTTCGGCACCAACGACCTGACTCAGACCACGTTCGGCATCAGCCGCGACGACGCCGGCACGTTCCTCGCCGCCTATGAGCGTTCGGGGATCTTCGCCGCGGACCCTTTCGTCACCCTGGATGTGGACGGCGTCGGCGAGCTGGTGCGCATCGCCGCCGAGCGCGGGCGCCAGGCGCGCGCCGGGCTCAAGCTCGGCATCTGCGGCGAGCATGGCGGCGATCCGGCCTCGATCGCCTTCTGCGAGGCGGTGGGGCTCGACTATGTGTCCTGTTCACCCTACCGGGTGCCGGTGGCGCGCCTGGCCGCGGCCCAGGCGGCGCTCGCGGCGGCGAAGGAATAGGAGGTGCCGGTGCCGCACACCGGGCGCTCAAGGGTCGTCGTAGACGTCACTCGCGCACTCCGGCCAGCCGCAGACCGTCCAGATAGTGCTCGAAGTCGTCGGCATCGGTGTAGAGATGGTTGTCGCGCACGAATTTGAACGAGAAGTCGGGCCGTCGCTCCCGTAGGTCGGCGAGGGCGCGCTTCGCCTCGTCGATGCGTCCGAGGTGGCCCAGCGCCGACACCAGCACCGCGTATCGCGACCACTGAAAATTGGGCTGGCGCAGCGCCTTTTTCGCCCAGTCTACCGCCGCCTCGTACTTCCGCACTAGGAGGTGGGCATCGGCCATGCGGACCAAGAACGAGCCCATCAGCGGATCGTGTGGGCTCAATCGTACCGCGGATTCGAGACTGGCAATGGCGTCCGCGGCCATGCCCGAAAACGTGCGCGCCGCGCCCAGACCATAGTGCGCCAGGGCATGGCTCGGGTTGAGCTCCAGCGCGGCCTCGAATTCCGGGATCGCGGCGTCGTGCTCGCGTCGGAAGGTGTGAACGCGGCCCAACGTGCAATGAGCCGCGGCATCCGTATCGTCCAGCTCAACAGCCTTCAACGCCGGCTCCAGGGCGGTGGCTCGGGCTTCGGCCGAAGAGCCGGTGAGGCCATACACGGAGCCAAGATAGTACGTCTCAGCCAAGCCCGAATAGGCCGGACCCAGACGGGGATCCAGGTCGATCGCCTGCCGGAAGAGCTCCTGTGCCTGTGCGAGGTTGTCCGCGCTGATTCGATATAGATGCGACATCCCGCGCTGATAGGTGGTCCAGGCGTCGATGCTGTCCGGTCGGCGCAGCCGCGCACGCTGTCGTTCTGCTTTGCCCAGTTCCGGTTCGATCGCCCCGACGATTGTTTGGGTCAGCTCATCTTGCAGCGCAAATATTTCGCTGAGTTCGCGGTCGTAGCGTTGCGCCCAGACGTGATTTCCAGTTGTGCCGTCTATCAGCTGGGCCATGATGCGAATCCTGTTTCCCGCCTGACGCACGCTGCCTTCAACGACATATCGCACGCCGAGCTCATTCGCCACTTCGCGCACGTTCGGCGTCTTACCCTTGTATGCGAAGCTTGAATTGCTGGCGATGACGAAAATCCAGCGAATTCTCGACAATGCCGTAATGACTTCTTGCGTAACGCCGTCGGCGAAATACTCCTGCTCCGGATCGCCGCTGACATTCGCGAACGGAAGAACGACTATGGACGGTCTATCGGGCAGCGCGAGACTGGGTATCGGCCCACCGGCGTTGCCCGGGCTTCTGGCTGGGGTCTGGTCGGCTAGGATCCGATAGACGTGCACCGGCTTGGCAATGTTCTTGACCTGCCGCGTTCCCATGTCCTCGAAGTCCAAGGCCAGCTTGTTCTGAACTTGGTCGTGGACAAAGCCGCTTATGCAGATGCCGCCGGGCTCGGCCAGCCCCTCCATCCGGGTGGCGATGTTGACGCCGTCGCCATGGATATCGTCCCCTTGAATGATGATGTCACCCAGATTGACGCCGATGCGGAATACGATGCGCCGGTCCTTCGCCACCTCGGTGTTACGCGCCGCCATGCCGCGCTGCACCTCGGCGGCGCATTGGACTGCATCGACGACACTGGCGAATTCCGCCAGCACTCCGTCGCCCATGAGCTTGACGACGCGGCCGCGATGGTCGGCGACCTTGGGCTGGACCAGGTCCGAGAGGTGGGCTTGCAGCCGCGCCAGGGTACCGCTTCGTCCGCACCCATGAGCCGGCCGTATCCCACCACATCGGCTACGAGTATGGCCGCCAATTTGCGTTCGACGCCCTGTGTCGCCACCGGCTTGCTCCGAGCCACGCCCAACAGATCACGGCATGATAAATGTCGGCAGAGACCATATCATGAGGGCCCCACGAGACAATCCGGCGGCGATGTGTGGGGTATCTGGGTGCGGGCGAAATCGGCGATGCGCCGTCAGTGCGGCGCGTCCTCAGTCGCGCATCCAGGGCGGGTCGAGGGGCCTGAGATGGGCCTGCCCGGCGGTGAAGCCGTCGGGCGCGCCGTCCGCGATCTCAAGGGCCGCCAGTCGGATCACCGCAAGGCCACGACCGTCCACGGCCGAGTGCACCGTTCCAATCTCGTTGCCGCCGGAAACCACGGGAGTCCCGGGCGCCGGCGTCGGGCCGTCGATCTCGACCGGCGTCAGCCGCCGCTTGACCAGCTTGCGATAGCGGGTGCGGGCGGTGAGTTCCTGACCCACATAGCAGCCCTTGTCCCAGGAAATGGCGTTGAGGGCGTCCAGGTTGCTCTCCAAGAGCAGCGACTTCTCCGGCTGCATGTCACGGCTGCCGTCGGGGACGGCGAGGGCCAGGCGGTGGGCGTCATAGGCGGCGAAGTCGGCCGGCGCGAAACCGGCGGCCGTGAGCGCCGCGGCTGCACCGCCGGCGGGCAGGATGGCGCGCGCGCCGAGCGCGGCCAGACGCGGGTCGGCGAAGGCGAGGCCACCGGCGAACGCCGTCGCGGCACCGGCTGCCGACGGCAGACCCAGCGCCGCGGCCGTGCCCTCGCCCCACATGGCCGCCACTTGGTGGCGCTCGCCGACCGATGCCAACTCGACCTTCGAGCGCAGCTTGTAGCGGGCCAGCCGTCGCATGAGGTCCTGCGCGCGCGCCGCCTCGCAGTCGAGCACCAGCGCCCCGTCCAGCTCGACGATCAGGAAGTCGTGCAGAAACCGGCCCTGGGCCGTGAGCAGGGCGCCATAGGCGGCACGCTGCGCGCCGACCAGATCCACGTCCTGGGAAATCAGCCCCTGCAGGAAGGGCCGCGCGTCCGGCCCGGAGACGGCGACCAGTCCGCGCCCGTCGAGCACTGCAAAGTATCTCGCCGCCATCAATCCGCCGCTCCCTGAAGGGCGCCTCCTCCGCGCAGTGAAAGGTGGTGTCGGCAGGTCCTCCGGGCAAGCCCCTGGCGGTGGCAATGCACCGGGGCGCAGCGTATAACACCGCGAATGACGGTGATAGCTGCCATCGACCACCGCCATGCCGCCACCGCGGCACTCTCTGATACGGCCGGCCGCCGATAATGCGCATCCTGTTCATCGGCCATACGCGCCGCGGCGACGCCGTGCTGTCGAGCGGGCTCCTGGGCCACCTGATCCCCGGCGCGCGCGTGGCGGTGTTCGGGGCCGGCGCCACCGCAGCGGTGGCGCCATGGCGCCG
>JAZFQY010000293.1:0-6336 GCA_036445355.1 Alphaproteobacteria bacterium | reverse complement strand
TCATGGACCGACGGCGCTTCCGTCCGGCGGTGGGCCGCCATATGAGCGTCACGGGCGGCTAGAGCGGATCCGGCACCGACCGCACAGCTCGCCCCGCAGCCACCGCGGCTCCTTACCTCGTCCGGGCGAGCGCGGTATACTGCTGCCGCGCGCGAATTGCGGAAAGTGAGCGACGCCGCCCCATGGACACCGCCACGCCCCCACCCGACCCCGAGCGCGGCACCGCCATCGAGGCCGGCCGCGTTGCCTTCGTCGCCGCCGAGGATGCCCAGGCGGCGCGCGCGGCCCTCGCCGCGCGCTACGATCACGTCACGCCCGAGGCGGCGGCGGTCATCGTCGCGCTCGGCGGCGACGGCTTCATGCTGCAGACCCTGCACCGTTTCATCGGCCGCGGGGTGCCGATCTTCGGCATGAACCTGGGCAGCCTCGGCTTCCTGATGAACGAATTCCGCGAAATCGACCTGGTGGCGCGGCTGAAGGCGGCGGTGGCGGTGCGGCTGCATCCCTTACGCATGCGCGCCCGCGACCTCCAGGGCCAGTGGCACGAGGCCGTCGCCATCAACGAGGTATCCCTGCTGCGCCAGGAACACCAGGCATCGAAGCTCTGCATCACGGTCGACGGCATCGTGCGCCTAGAGGAGCTCATCTGCGACGGCATCCTGGTGGCGACGCCGGCGGGCAGCACCGCCTACAACCTGTCGGCGCACGGGCCGATCATTCCATTGAGCGCCGGCGTGCTGGCACTGACCCCGATCAGCGCCTTCAGGCCCCGGCGTTGGCGCGGCGCGCTGCTGCCGCAGTCGGCCCTGGTCGAATTCACCGTGCTCGAGGCCGAAAAACGCCCGGTGAGCGCCGCCGCCGACGCCGCCGAAGTGCGCGACGTGGCCGTAGTCGAGGTGGCGCAGGACAATGACACCACCCTGGCCCTGCTCTTCGATCCCGACCAGAGCCTCGAGGAGCGGGCGCTGAAGGAGCAGTTCGCGCCCTGAGCCGGGGCGCCGCAGCGCTCGACCCAGGCCGCGGCGCCCGAACGCCATCGAACAGAATGGTTTTACGCCCGTCGCGGCCCGGCTATGCTCGCCGCTCGTCGACGCATGGCGCGATGCGAACATGGATGCCGCCGCCGAAACTCCGCTCGACCTGACGCTGCCGAACATTGCCTCCTACCGCGCCGGCAATACCGGCGTCGACTACGTCACTACTCTCGATAGCGGCCGGCCGGGGCCGCACGTCATGCTTTCGGCGTTGGTGCATGGCAACGAGCCCTGCGGCGCGGTGGCGCTCGACTTCCTGTTCACGCGCCGGGTGCGACCGCGGCGCGGGCGCCTCAGCCTCGCCTTCATGAACGCCGCCGCGTACGGCACCTTCGATCCCGCGCTCCCCAACGTGTCGCGCTTCGTCGACGAGGACTTCAATCGGCTGTGGACGTCCGAAGTGCTCGATGGCCCGCGCGACAGCGCCGAACTCAGCCGGGCGCGCGAGGTCCGGCCGATCCTGAACACGGTCGACATTCTGCTCGACCTGCACTCAATGCAGCATGTCTCGCCGCCCTTGATGATGGCCGGGCCGCTGGCCAAGGGACGGACGCTGGCGCGCGCCGTCGGCGCGCCCGAGATCGTGGTCGCCGATGCCGGCCACGCGGCGGGGCGACGCATGCGCGACTATGCCGGCTTCGGCGATCCCGCCAGCCCCAAGACCGCGCTCTTGGTCGAGTGTGGTCAGCACTGGGTGCGGGAGGCGGGCGAGGTGGCGATCCAGGTGACCCTCCGTTTTCTTCTGCAACTAGGACTCATCGACCGCGACATCGCCGGCGATCTCCTGCCTGCCGCCACCGCACAGAGATTTATCGAGGTGACGGACGCGGTGACCATTCAGAACGAGTCCTTTCGCTTCGCCGGCGACTACCGCGGCCTCGAGGTGATCGGCGCGGCGGGCACCGTCCTCGGCCACGACGGCGACACGCCGGTGCGTACACCCTATGACGACTGTGTGCTGATCATGCCGTCGCGGCGCCTCTACCGCGGCCAGACGGCTGTGCGCCTGGGTCGCTTCGTCGAGCCCGTATGAACCGGCCGCACGGCCCGGCCAGCCCGCTTGGTACTGACACCGGTAGACGCCCAATTGCCCCAGTGCCGTTTGCCCGGGCGATTGTCATCGGTGCGGCCGGCGGACGAGAGAGCGACAAGGCGCTGGCAGCGGCCGGCACGTTGGCCGGCTGGGCACGACGCATATAAACTGGTTGCAGCAACACGCAAGGAGGCCGAGTCCGTGCGAATATCGAGCAAATGGCTGTGCGTCGTGTTGGCGCTCTGGGTGGCGCCGGCGGCGGCGCAAGGGCTGGACGCCGGGCGTGCCCGGGCCTTGATCGACGACCTGCTCTATGTCTACGCGCCCCGGGAGGGGGTGCCCTTCGCACTTGCCACCATGGGCGAGCCGAGCGTCGACGCCGGCGGCGGGGGCTTCGATGTCGCACTGCCGGGCCTGACGGCGATCTTCTACGGCCTCGGCATCGAGCTGGGCGACGTCACGCTGCACCTCGAGGACGCCGCCGATAACGGCATCCGCATGACGGCTGCGCTGCCGGAGCGCGCCGACATCCGCGCCCCGGACGGCGAGCCGACCGCCGAGCTACGGCTTGGATCACCGCGTTTCGCCGGCATCTGGGACCATGCCCTGTTCGCCTTTCGCGAGCTCGACGCCGGGGCTGCCGATATTTCGATCGCCGCGTCCGACGGCATGGCAACGATCACGGTCAAGGAGTTTACCATCACCGCTGCCACCGAGCCGTCCGCACCCGAGCGCTGGCACGTCAAGTCGGCGGTGCGCATGCAAGACGTGAGCCTTCTGGAGAACGAAAGCGGCATCAACATCGACCTTGCCGGTCTCACTTATCGCGCCACCTTGAGCGAGGTCGACCTCGCCTCCTACGGCGCCTTCGTCCAGGCGACGCGCTTCGACCCCCTGTCGATGTGGCCGCGCACCGACCTGCCGGAGGAGCTGATGGAGCTGGCGGCGGACGTGTACGACATAGTCGCCATCGCCGGTCAGGCGACGGCGTTCGAGGCGCGCGGGCTCGAGTTCCGCGACGGCCGCAACTTCGCCCTGTCACTGTCGGTACTGGACATGACTTCGAACTGGACCAATCTGGCCGGCGGCCGGGTCACGGTGGACAGCCGCACGCGCATGGACGGCCTCGCCCTGACGGCGGACGAGATGGCGGACATGGCGGAGTTCATCCCGCACGGTGCCGATCTGCGGTTCGTGGCGAGCAATGTCCCCGTGGCCCAGGTCCTGCGAGTCATCGCCACCTTTGCGAGCAAATCGGGCACGCGGCCGGAAGAATGGTCCCTCGAGGCGGAGCAGGCGTTTGTCGTCGAAATGCGGCGCCTGTTCGGCGAGTCGGGGGTGGAGTTTCGCATCATCGACAGCCGGATCGTGGCATCGGCGGCAAGTGCCCATATCGACGCCACAACCATGATCGACGCAACATCCGCATTCGGCGTCGTCGGTTCGCTGACGCTCGAAATGGCGGGCTTCGAGCGCGTGATCGAGATGGCGCGGGAGCAGAGCCGGGACGCGGCCGAGATCGCCGCGGTCCTGTTGATCGTCCAGGGGCTGGGGGAGCAGGTCACCCGCCCGGATGGCGCGATCGCCCGCCGCTACGAGTTGACTGTCGATGGCGCCGGCGCGGTGCGCCTCAATGGCAACGACCTCGGCCCTTTGTTGAGGTCTCTGCAGGGGCGGCCCAGATAGCCGAAGCGGCAGTCGATGCGATAGCTCAAATTCGGTCCCCCGCCCCGGCGGCGTCTGCTCCCGCCCGGACCCTGCCCGAAAGCGGGATTGCACTGCAAGGTTATGATCCTAATATGGATTTGCGGGCATCCTCCGACGCGGGCAAGTTCGTGCGAGCCCGACGGCCACGGGTGGGGAGGGGCCGTGAGAGACGGCAAAGGCGCTGCGGCGGATAGCCGATTGCGGCCGGCGCCGGCAGCCGCTGGAAAAAAAGGGAGGAAAAATGCCATGCAACGCAACCTGTTCCGGCGGACGTTCGCCGTCGCCATACTCGGACTGGCAGGACTTGCCGCAGGCAATGCCCAGGCCCAGGACCTGACACTTCGCTTCGCCACCATCGCCTCGGAGGGTTTTCCCTACGTCGACGGCATTCGCAAGTTCAAGGAGGCGGTCGAGGCCAACTCGGGCGGTCAGGTCAAGGTCTCGGTGTTCATCGGCGGCCAGCTCGGCAACGAGCGCGAGATCAACGAGGCCATCCTCGAGGGTTCCATCCATCTCGGTATCGGCGCCGGCTCGATGGCCAAACTGGCGCCGATCTACAACCTGGTGCAGGTGCCTTTCCTGGTGCAGGGGCAGGATCATATGGAGGCGATCGCCGATGGACCGATCGGCACCGAGATCGCCAGCCGAATCAAACGCCAGGCCGGCTTCCGCGTGCTCGGATGGTGGAGCACGGGCGACAGCTCGCTCGAGACCGTGAAGGCGCCAGTGCGCCATCCCGATGACCTGAAGGGCGTCAAGATGCGGGTCAACGCGAACCCGGCCCTGGTCGACGGAATGAAGGCGATGGGCGCCTACCCGACGCCGATGGCCTATGGCGAAGTCTATACTGGCCTCAAGCAGGGCGTCATCGAGGGCGCGCATCTGGACGTGATCTCGGTCGACACCCTGAAAATCTATGAGAGCATCCGCTATATGACCGATTGGGACCAGATCACCTTCCTGTCCCAGCCGCGGCCGGTGATAATGAAGGCCAGCTACTTCGACAGCCTGACCGATCAGCAGCAAGGCTGGATCCGCGACGCCATGGCCGAGGCCAGCACCCACGAGCGCAAGGTGTTCCGCGACAAGATGGACGAAATCCGCGGCAAGCTGGTGGATCTGGGCATCACTATCACCAAGGTCGATACCGAAGCCTTCCTCGAAAAGATTCGACCGGTGTGGGACAAGTATGCCGAACAGCTGAGCGCCAAGGATCTATTGGAGCAGATAATCGCGGCCAAATAGCGCCTCCTCGTCCCAGGAGCGCAGCGCGGCATGGGGAACTTCGACGCATGGATTTCCGCCGGGGTGGACATGGAGTCGGCCAGGCAGATGCGGCCGGTGCCGCGGTCCAGCTCCGCCGCCTGGATACTCGGCCCAACACATCCGCCCGCAGAGTGAATCTGGCAATAGGGCGGCTGCAGGCGAACTGATTTACCTCACGATGCCGGCTTGGCCCGCCTTCTGAGCAAGAGCCAGAAGACAATCGCGTGGGTCACCAATAAAAGCGGAACTACGGCGGCCGGGATGAAATAGGTTGCGCCCATGTGAGTGCCTGGAACATATCGGAGGCCTTGAAAGACGGCGTTGAGTAGGTCGAGCGTACCAACGATATTAAAGATCCAGACTAACGGAATTGCGACCAGCCAATCCAAGCGCAAAGCAAGAAGGGCAATAAGTGCCAAAATGGCGGCGAGCAAGTCACCATACGCGGCAGGGTCGGCGAAACGCGCGTCGAGAGGCTCTGCCGTCACTCCAGGTATCAGAAACGCCAAACCAATGTATCGCGTGCCGT
Organism: Alphaproteobacteria bacterium; assembly: GCA_036445355.1. Taxonomy (GTDB): domain Bacteria; phylum Pseudomonadota; class Alphaproteobacteria; order UBA6615; family UBA6615; genus JAZFQY01. The sequence goes on along the minus strand of JAZFQY010000293.1, from coordinate 767 downwards.
GAAGGAGCAGGAGCGGGGTAAGTGCTTTCTTGAGATCCACTTGCACCAATGCGGGTGCGAGATACCATTTTGCTGCGAAGCCGAATACCAACAGGCCCATTACTATACTGATCGGCAGAAATAACTCGTTGAGCATCGGGATATCCTCCTTCGGTGATCCAGCGCCGCGTTGATGGCAGAGTATCTGTCCCCTGTTAAGCCGGAGGGTAGCACGCACCAAATTCGGATGAGTCACCGACACCTCATGCTCGCTCCCCGCCGTTCCCGACGCCGCCGCCTGACGTGCGCCGATGAGCCGCCGCGGACGCCCCAAGTCGTCTGCGGCTTCCTAGGGGCTGCTCTAGGCCTTGTCGACCTAGAAGCCGACGCCACCTGCGCCCAGTGCGAGGCCGAGGCAGAGCTGGCCGAGCAGGCCAGGGACGTCGTGGTGCAGGCCATCGAGAATGCCGAGCGGGTCGAGTTATGCGAGCCGCTGTGGGGCAAGTATGCCGGCCGCGTCGTGGCGCGCGTCGTGGTCGACGGCGAGGACCTGGCCGAGGAGCTGATTATCGCCGGCCTGGCCCACGCCTATGACGGCGGGCAGCGCGAGGGATGGTGCGAGCCGGAATGAGCCGTTGCAGTCAATGCGCCCGCTCCCCCGGCTCCTGTCGCTGCAATTCCTCCACAGGCTTGGCGATGCGCCGCCACGTCGCCGCCCCCTCCATGTCGCCCTTCTCGAGCATGGCGTCCGCGCGCATGGCTGCCTCATTCGCAGCATCCTCGCCGAC
>JAZFQY010000292.1:0-10102 GCA_036445355.1 Alphaproteobacteria bacterium | reverse complement strand
CTCCGGACACGCAGAAGTTACCCCTGGCCATGGCCCTGCCGAGGCATTACATAGCGCCGTGCGCACCGCGGTCCGGCACGCGGTCCGCAAGGGTTTGACATGAGTGCCATCGTCCTTGTCGTCCATCTTCTGATCGCCCTGACCCTGGTGGGGGTGGTGCTGCTGCAGCGCTCCGAGGGCGGCGGGCTCGGCATCGGCGGCGGCTCCGGCGGCGGCATGGGCGGACTCATCGGCAACCGGACGACGGCCAACCTGCTGACCCGGGCGACGGCAGTCCTGGCGGCGGCGTTCTTCGTCACCAGCATCGTGCTGGCGATCGTGGCCGGTGGGCGCACGGCGCCGACCTCGATCCTCGACCAGCCCCCGGCGCCGGCGGCGGAAGAGCCCGCCGAGCCGGCCGGACCCAGGGTCCCCGTGGGCAATTGATGCGGAACGGCGCCATGCACAACGCGACAATGGTCGGAGGCGGCACCCGTGCCGCCTCTTTCACTTCGGCATGACCCGGTTCATATTCGTCACCGGCGGTGTCGTGTCCTCGCTCGGCAAGGGCATCGCCACCGCCGCCCTGGGGGCGCTGTTGCAAGCGCGCGGCTACCGCATCCGGGTGCGCAAGCTCGACCCCTACCTGAACGTCGATCCGGGCACCATGAGCCCGTTCGAGCACGGCGAGGTCTACGTCACCGACGACGGCGCCGAGACCGATCTCGACCTCGGCCACTACGAGCGCTACACCGGCGTCGCGGCGCGGCGATCGGACAACGTCACCACCGGCGGCATCTACTCCGAGGTGCTGGGCAACGAGCGCCGCGGCGACTTCCTGGGCGGCACGGTACAAGTCGTGCCGCACGTTACCGACGCGATCAAGCGCTTCCTCGTCGCCGACCTCGCCGACGAGGATTTCGTGCTGTGCGAGATCGGCGGCACCGTCGGCGATATCGAGAGCCTGCCCTTCCTCGAGGCCATCCGCCAGCTCGGCAACGAACTCGGGTCGCAGCGTGCCATGTTCGTGCACCTGACGCTGGTGCCCTATCTGTCGGCGGCGGCCGAGCTGAAGACCAAGCCGACCCAGCACTCGGTCAAGGAGCTGCAGCGGGTCGGCATCCAGCCCGACATCGTCGTGTGCCGGTGCGACCGCGAGGTGCCGGCGGTCGAGCGGAAAAAGATCGCGCTGTTCTGCAATATCCGGCCGCAGGCGGTGATCCAGGCGCTGGACGTGGACACCATCTATCAGGTGCCCATCGCCTATCACGGCCAGGGCTTCGACACCCAGGTGCTACGGCACTTCAACTTGGACGGGGACAGCGAACCCGACCTCGAGAATTGGCGCCGCATCGTCGAGCGCATTCGCGAGCCCGAGGGCGACGTCACCATTGCCGTTGTCGGCAAGTACATTGGCCTCAAGGATGCCTACAAATCGCTTGCCGAGGCGCTGGTCCATGGTGGCATCGCCAACAATACCCGGGTCAACCTGAGCTGGATCGAATCCGAGATCTTCGAGTCCGAGGACACGGGACACCATCTCGCCGACGTGCACGGCATATTGGTGCCCGGCGGCTTCGGCGAGCGCGGCGCCAAGGGCAAGATCGCGGCGGCGCGCTACGCCCGCGAGTCGGAGGTGCCCTATTTCGGCATCTGCTTCGGCATGCAGATGGCGGTGATCGAGGCGGCGCGCAACCTGGCCGGACTCACCGACGCCGGCTCTACCGAATTCGGCCCATGCGCGCATCCCGTCGTCGGCCTGATGACGGAGTGGATGCGCGACAATGTCGTCGAGCGGCGTCAATCGAACAGCGACATGGGCGGCACCATGCGCCTCGGCTCCTATGCGGCGCGGCTGCTGCCGGGCAGCCGCGTGGCGGAGATCTATGGCGCGCTTGAGATCAAGGAGCGCCACCGCCACCGCTACGAGGTCAACATCACCTACAAGGACCGGCTGGAAGCGGCGGGCCTGCGCGTCTCCGGCCTTTCGCCGGACGGTCAGCTGCCGGAAATCGTCGAGCTCGCCGATCATCCCTGGTTCATCGGCGTCCAGTTCCACCCGGAACTGAGGTCGCGGCCGTTTGCCCCCCACCCCCTGTTTACTTCCTTCGTCGAGGCGGCGCTCGACAAGTCGCGGCTGCTCTAGGGAACGGCACGATGGCCACCGTCTCAAACCACGTGCGCATCGGCGCGCTGGAGATCGGCAACGACCTGCCCATCACTCTCATCGCCGGCCCGTGCGCGCTCGAGTCCCGCGCCCACGCCCTTGAGATGAGCCACGCCCTCACCGAGATGGCGACCGAACTCGGTATTGGGCTCATCTACAAGACCAGCTTCGACAAGGCCAACCGCACCGCCGCCGAGAGCCCGCGCGGGCTGGGCATGGAGGAGAGCCTGCCGATCCTGGCCGAGGTGCGCGAGACGCGGGGCTGCCCGGTGCTGACCGACGTGCACGCGGCGGACCAGTGCGCACCCGTGGCCGAGGCGGTGGACGTGCTGCAGATCCCGGCCTTCCTCTGCCGCCAGACCGACCTGCTCGTCGCCGCCGCCAAGACCGGCCGGGCGATTCATGTGAAGAAGGGACAGTTCCTGGCGCCCTGGGACATGGCGAACGTGGTCGCCAAGATCCGCGGCGCCGGTAACGAGCGCGTGCTGGTCTGCGAGCGCGGCGCCAGCTTCGGCTACAACACCTTGGTGTCGGACATGCGCGCCTTGCCGATCATGGCTGCTGAGACTGGCTGCCCGGTGGTCTTCGATGCAACCCATTCGGTGCAGCAGCCCGGCGGCCGCGGCACCACCAGCGGCGGCGAGCGCCGGTTCGTGCCTGTGCTGGCGCGCGCGGCGGTGGCGGTGGGGGTCGCCGCCGTGTTCATGGAGACGCACCAGGACCCGGACAGCGCACCGTCGGACGGTCCCAACATGGTGCCATTGCATCAGCTACCGGACCTCGTGGCGACCCTCATCGAACTGGACCGCGTCGCCAAGGCGCGGGCCTGAGCACCATCGGGAGCATCCATGACCGCCATCGTCGATCTCACCGCCCGAGAAATACTCGACAGCCGGGGCAATCCGACGGTCGAAGTGGACGCGCTGCTCGAGTCCGGTGCCGAAGGCCGGGCGGCGGTGCCCTCGGGCGCCTCAACCGGCGCCCACGAAGCGGTGGAGCTGCGCGACGGCGATCGGGCGCGCTTTGGCGGCAAGGGCGTATTGAAGGCGGTCGACGCCGTCAACGGCGAGATCTTCGACGCCCTGTCCGGCATGGACGCGGACGAGCAGGCGCTCATCGACCAGACTCTGGTCGCCCTCGACGGCACGCCGAACAAGGCCCGGCTGGGCGCCAATGCAATCCTCGGCGTGTCCATGGCGGTGGCCCAGGCGGCCGCGGCGGCGCGCGACATGCCGCTCTACCGCCATATCGGCGGCCTGCAGGCACGCACCCTGCCGGTGCCGCTGATGAACGTCGTCAATGGCGGCCGGCACGCCGACAATCCGATCGACATCCAAGAGTTCATGATCGCGCCGGTTTCCGCCTACGACATGGGCGAGGCGGTGCGCATGGGCGCCGAAGTGTTCCACGCCCTCAGGGCCCGGCTCGCGGCCGAGGGGCTGAACACCAATGTCGGCGACGAGGGCGGCTTCGCCCCCGCCCTGGCGGGCGCCGACGCTGCCCTCGGGCACATCACTCGCGCCATCGAGGTGGCCGGCTATCGGCCGGGCGAGGACGTCTTCCTCGCCCTCGACCCGGCGGCGAGCGAGTTCTACGAGGGCGGCCGCTATGAGCTCACGGGCGAGGGCAAGAGTCTCGGCGCCGAGGAAATGGTGCGCTATTACGAGGATCTGGCCGGGCGCTATCCGATCTTCTCCATCGAGGACGGCATGGCGGAGGATGACTGGGAGGGCTGGCGGGCGCTCACCGAGGCCCTCGGCGCCCGATTGCAGCTCGTCGGCGACGATATATTCGTCACCAGCCGCGAACGCCTGACCGAGGGCGTCGCCCGCGGCGTCGCCAACGCCATCCTGATCAAGCTCAACCAGATCGGCACCCTGAGCGAGACCCTGGAGACGATGGCGGCGGCACGCGAGGCGGGCTACGCCAACGTCGTCTCCCACCGCTCGGGCGAGACCGAGGACACGGCCATCGCCGACCTGGCGGTGGCCACTAACTGCGGCCAGATCAAGACCGGCGCCCCCAGCCGCTCCGACCGCGTGGCCAAATACAACCGGCTGATGCGAATCGCCGAGGAGCTGGGCCCGGCCGCGCTCTATGCCGGCAGGTCGGTGCTCACCGGCTGAAGAGCCCCCTTGGGGCCGGCTCGGCAGTTGTGAGTCGTTTCTGCACCACGCAGGGTAAATTGTTGAAATCCTGAACCGTTCCGCACTTGACGGTGCGAAGGACCTGTGATTCCTTGTCGCCGATGGCGATCCTGCACGAGATTCGCAAGCGCGCCCGGCGCGCCGCCGCGCCGGCCCTGGGGGCGCTACTGGCGGTATATTTCACCTATCACATGGTGCAGGGCGAGTACGGGCTCATCGCCTACCTGCAGCTCAAGTCGCAAGTGGCGGCGAGCAAAGCGAATCTGGCCGAACTTCGCGCCGAGGAGGCGAAGCTGGCGCGCCGGGTGACGCTGCTCAGGCCGGACAGCCTCGACCCCGACCTGCTGGACGAGCAGGCGCGCCGCATGCTCGGCTTCGTCCACCCCGACGAGCTGGTGATCCTGAACGACGACGTTCGCTGACCGCCGGGGAGCCGGAACGCCGGCACCGAATTCCGGCCGACGCACACTCGGGCGGTTTAACTGAATCTTCGTTAAATCCAATTATTTGCCGTTATTTCAATCACTTTGCCGTGCCCATAAATCCGATTTGGGCGATTGCGTGACGGACCTCGGTGCATTACTTAAGTGGGGCACCCCGGCCGCACACGACGCCCGCTCGGCGGGACCGGAGGTTCCATGACGACGATGGCGAAACGGAGCCCGGGCAGGCGCAACGCCGCCCGCACCCAAGTGCCGGAATTGAGCGCCGAGCGCCTCCTGGCGCTTTACCGCGACATCCTGCTCATCCGCCGCTTCGAGGAGAAGGCCGGGCAGATGTACGGCATGGGCCTCATCGGCGGCTTCTGCCACCTGTATATCGGCCAGGAGGCAGTGGTGGTGGGGGTGCAGGCGGCGCTCACGAAGGTGGATACCGTAATCACCGCCTACCGCGACCATGGCCACATGCTCGCCTGCGGCATGGACCCGCGCGGCGTCATGGCCGAACTCACCGGCCGCCGCGGCGGCTACGCCAAGGGCAAGGGCGGCTCGATGCACATGTTCTCGAAGGAGAAGAACTTCTACGGCGGACACGGCATCGTCGGCGCCGACGTCTCCCTCGGCACCGGTCTCGCCTTCGCCCACCGCTACCGCGACGATGGCGGCATCTGCGCCACCTACATGGGCGACGGGGCGGTCAATCAGGGTCAGGTCTGCGAGTCCTTCAACATGGCGGCGCTGTGGTCGCTGCCGGTGCTCTACATCATCGAGAACAACCGCTACGGTATGGGCACCTCGGTCGAGCGCGCGGCGGCCGGCACGGACCTGTTTAGACGTGGTGGCGCCTATGACATCCCCGGCGAGCAGGTCGATGGCATGGACGTGGTCGCGGTGACGACGGCGGCGGAGAGGGCCGCCGCCCACGTGCGCGGCGGCAAGGGTCCGATGATCCTGGAGATGCTGACCTACCGCTATCGCGGTCACTCCATGTCGGACCCGGCCAAGTACCGCTCCAAGGAGGAGGTGCAGAAGATCCGCACGGAGAAAGATCCGATCGAGACCTTGAAGCGGCGCATCCTGGAGGGCGGGCACGCCGACGAGGCGGTGCTCAAGGGGATCGACCGCGAGGTCAAGCGGATCGTCACCACTGCGGCAGAGTTCGCCCAGGAAAGCCCAGAGCCCGACCCGTCGGAGCTCAGCACCGACGTGCTGCTCGAAGCCTAGTAGTCGTCCGCGACCGGAAACGAGGGTAGAGATGCCGATCCAGGTCCTCATGCCGGCCCTGTCGCCGACCATGACCGAAGGCACCCTGGCCAAGTGGCTGAAGACCGAGGGCGAAAACATTGCCGCCGGCGACGCGCTGGCGGAGATCGAGACCGACAAGGCGACCATGGAGGTCGAGGCCGCCGACGAGGGAGTGCTCGGCAGAATCCTCGTCGCCGCCGGCACCGAGAACGTAGCCGTCAATACCCCGATCGCCATGCTGCTGCAGGAGGGGGAGGACACAGCCGCCCTTGGCAGCGCCCCGGTTGCAGCGCCCCTGGCCGAGGCGCCGGCGGCGCCTGCGGCCGAGACCGCGCCTGCGGCACCGGTATCCCCAGGGGCGGCGGAAGCGGACACGACCGGACCGACCGTGACCCAGACTGTGCGCGAGGCCTTGCGCGATGCCATGGCCGAGGAGATGCGCCGCGACGAGCGCGTGTTCCTGATCGGCGAGGAGGTGGCCCAGTATCAGGGTGCCTACAAGGTAAGCCAGGGCCTGTTGGAGGAGTTCGGCGACAAGCGCGTGATCGACACCCCGATTACCGAGCTTGGCTTCACCGGACTGGGCGTCGGCGCCTCTTACGCCGGCCTGCGCCCGATCGTCGAGTACATGACCTTCAACTTCGCCATGCAGGCGATCGACCAGATCGTCAACTCGGCGGCCAAGACCCTGTACATGTCGGGCGGCCAGATGGGGGCCCCGGTGGTCTTCCGCGGGCCCAACGGCCCCGCCTCGCGGGTCGCCGCCCAGCATTCCCAGTGCTACGCCTCGTGGTACGCCCACTGTCCCGGGCTGAAGGTGGTGGCGCCCTATTCCGCCGCCGACGCCAAGGGCCTCTTGAAATCGGCGATCCGCGACCCGAACCCGGTCATCTTCCTGGAGAACGAGATCCTCTACGGCCGCAGTTTCGAAGTGCCGAGCGACCCGGATTTCCTGGTGCGCATCGGCCAAGCCAATATCGTGCGCCCGGGCACGGACGTCACCATCGCCACATTCTCGCGCATGGTGGAGTTGGCTCTGGCGGCGGCCGAGGCGCTGGCCGGGGAGGGGATCGAGGCCGAGATCATCGACCTGCGCAGCCTGCGTCCGTTGGACACCGCAACCGTCGCCGCCAGCGTCAAGCGCACCAACCGCCTGGTGACGGTGGAGGAGGGCTGGCCCTATGCCGGCATCGGCGCCGAACTGACGGCGGCGATGATGGACGCGGCCTTCGACTGGCTCGACGCACCCGTGATGCGCGTCACCGGCGCCGACGTGCCCATGCCCTACGCCGCCAATCTGGAGCGGTTGGCGCTGCCCCAGGCCGAGGACATCGCCGCCGCGGCGAAGGCCGTCTGTTACCGCAGCTGAGGGGGCGTGCCATGCCGATTTCGATCCTGATGCCGGCCCTCTCGCCGACCATGACCGAGGGCACCCTGGCCAAGTGGCTGAAGCAGGAAGGCGAGGAGGTCAAGGCCGGCGATGTCATCGCCGAGATCGAGACCGACAAGGCGACCATGGAAGTGGAGGCCGCCGACGAGGGGGTGCTGGGCAAGATCCTGGTCGCCGACGGTACCGAGGGCGTCGCCGTCAACACGCCCATAGCGGTGCTCCTGGAGGAGGACGAGGACGCCTCGGCCCTGGCGGAATTCGAGGCAGCGGCCGAGACACCGGCTGCGGTCGCTGCGCCAGCAGTCGAAGCTCCCCCGGCCGTGCCCGCCGCGCCCGCCGTCGAGGCTCACCCGGCCGCGCCTGCCGCACCCGCGGTCGAAGCTGACCCGGCCGCGCCCGCCGCACCCGCGGTCGAAGCTTACCCGGCCTCGCCCGCCGCACCCGCGGCCGTCGCGCCCAAGGGCGACGGCCAACGCATCTTCGCCAGCCCCCTGGCGCGGCGCATGGCGCAGCAGGCCGGCATCGACCTGGGCGCCGTCAACGGCAGTGGTCCCCATGGCCGCATCGTCAAGGCCGACATCGAGGTATTCCGGACCGGCCGCGCGCCGGCGGCGCCCGCCGCCCGACCGCCGGAGATGCCGGGTGCGCCGGCCTTCGACGTCGTGCCGCTCACGTCCATGCGCAAGGTCATCGCGCGGCGGCTCACGGAATCGAAGCAGCAGGTGCCGCACTTCTATGTCTCCATCGACTGCGAGATCGACGCGCTCCTGGATATGCGCGCGCGGCTGAACGGTGCGGCCGACGGCACCTACAAACTGTCGCTCAACGATTTCGTGATCAAGACGGCGGCGATCGCACTCGCCAAGGTGCCGGCCGCCAATGCGTCCTGGTTCGATGACGGCATTCGGCGCTATCGCCAGGCCGACATCTCGGTGGCCGTGGCACTCGAGGACGGACTCATCACCCCGATAATCCGCGACGCCGGCGCCAAGGGCTTGAAGACGATCTCGGACGAGATGAGAGAACTGGCGGAACGCGCCCGCGACGGCAAGCTGATGCCGGAGGAGTATCAGGGCGGCACTTTTTCCATCTCCAACATGGGCATGTACGGGGTGAAGGACTTTGCCGCCGTCATCAACCCGCCCCAGGGCTGCATCCTGGCCGTGGGCGCCGGCGAGCCGCGCCCGGTGGTGAAGGACGGGGCGCTCGCCATCGCCACGGTGATGTCGTGCACCCTTTCGGTCGACCACCGCGCCGTCGACGGCGCCGTGGGGGCGGCATTCCTGGCCGCCTTCAAAAAGCTAATCGAAGACCCGCTCACCATGCTGCTGTAGCCTCGAATCCCGGGGGCGGAAAGGCCGGTTCGTGGCCGAGACCAATTTCGACCTCGCCGTCCTCGGCGGCGGCCCAGGCGGCTACGTCGCCGCAATCCGCGCGGCGCAGTTGGGCATGAAGACGGCGTTGGTGGAGCGCGAGCACCTGGGCGGCATCTGCCTCAACTGGGGCTGCATCCCCACCAAGGCGCTCTTGCGCACGGCCGAGCTCTATCACCAGATGACCCACGCCGGCGACTTCGGCCTCTCCGCCAAGGACGTGTCCTTCGACATGGGCAAGGTGGTGAAGCGCTCGCGCCGGATGGCGAAGCAACTCAGCAACGGCGTCGCGTTCCTCCTGAAGAAGAACAAGGTGAGCGTGTTCGACGGCCATGGGCGCCTCGCCGGCGGCCAAGCCGGCGCGCGCAGGCTCGCGGTCGCCAAGGACGGCAAGGAGGTCGCCGAGCTCTCCGCGAAGAATGTGATCCTCGCCACCGGCGCCCGGGCGCGCAGCCTCGAGGGACTGGAGCCCGACGGCAAGCTGGTCTGGACCTACAAGGAGGCGATGGTCCCCGAGGCCCTGCCCAAGTCGATCCTGGTGGTCGGCTCGGGCGCCATCGGCATGGAGTTTGCCTCGTTCTACCGCGATCTAGGCGCCGAGGTGACGGTCGTCGAGGTATTGCCGCGCATCCTGCCGGTCGAGGACGAGGAGATTTCGGCCTTCGCCCACAAGGCGTTCGAGACCCAGGGCATGACCCTGCTCACCGGCGCCACGGTGACGGCGCCGAAGAAGGGCAAGAGCTCCGTCACCGCCACCATCGAGGAGGGCGGCGCGACCACGGAGCTAAAGGTCGAGCAGGTTATCCTCGCCGTCGGCATCACCGGCAACGTCGAAGAGATCGGCCTCGAGTGCAGCCAAGTCCGCGTCGACAAGGGCCACGTGGTCATCGACGCGTGGTGCGCGACCGGCGAGCCCGGCGTCTTTGCCATCGGCGATCTGGCCGGGCCGCCCTGGCTCGCCCACAAGGCCAGCCACGAGGGCGTGGCATGCGTGGAGAAGATCGCCGGCGTCAATGACGTGCATCCACTCGATACCGCGCTCATCCCCGCCTGCACCTACTGCCGGCCGCAGATCGCCTCGCTCGGGCTCAGCGAGGCGGCGGCGAAGGAGCAGGGGCGCAAGGTGCGGGTCGGCCGCTTCCCCTTCGTCGGCAACGGCAAGGCGATCGCCCTGGGCGAGCCCGAGGGGCTGGTCAAGACCGTGTTCGACGCCGAGACGGGCGCGCTCCTGGGCGCCCACATGATCGGCGCCGAGGTGACCGAGCTGATCCAGGGCTACGCCGTCGCCAAGACGCTGGAGAGCACTGAAGCAGAATTGATGGAGACCGTCTTCCCCCATCCGACACTTTCGGAGATGATGC
>JAZFQY010000291.1:0-6165 GCA_036445355.1 Alphaproteobacteria bacterium | reverse complement strand
GGCACGTCGCCGTGCTTGGCCGCTGCCGCCAGTTACCCGCGCCCCGGGGCCTGCCCCGGGGCCTATCCAGGGGCGCTCGGCCGGGCGCCTGGAGGCGCGCTCAGGCTGGAAGGTTGACCGGGATCGGGCTGTCGATCTCGTGCCGCTCGGGGACGACGGGGCCCAGGACCTGGTCGAGGAAGCAGGTCACGCCGCGGCGATTTAGGGAGGCCACGGGGGCCCAGCTGACGAGCAAACGACCGCCCTCGCTCTGCGACAGAAGGCGCGTATCGCCACCCATCGACACCAGCCGTGAGCCGACATCGCCGCTCTCGCCGACATAGACCCAGCGCGGCGCGTCCATGTCGCGAGCGGTCACGAACCAGACCAGGAAGACACCGGCGAGGCCGCGCGGCGCCAGTCGGCCGAGCGAGATCTCGGCCAGCCTCCAGGGCGCGCCGCCGGGCCCGTGGGCCCAATCCAGATGCAGGGCCTGCTGCTGGGGGCGGGCCGTGGAGGAAGGTGCGGCGCCGGGTGTCCGCGCCTCCTGCGCCCCGGCGCCGCCGGGGACAACATACCTGTCATCCACATCCCGCACGTTTCGGTTCCTGCCCAAAACATTCGTTGGATGGCCCGAGTTTGGCTGCATAATCTTGAGGAACGATTAAAGGGGAAAGCTGAAAAACCCTTAATATTAGCGGCTCTCAGGCGGGTCCCGCAGGGCCCGGAAGGGGCATTCGACAGCCCTGCGGCCGGTTGATCGGGACCGCGAAGCGGCCTCGATCAATCACGATCCGCTCTAGCAGGCTGCTGAAAATGTCGGCTGGCAGCACAGCCTGCGCAACGAAAGATTCAAGCCGGCTGTAGCCACGAAAGGATTGAATCGCAGGTGGCCGATCTGCGAATCATTCTTGCGCCAAGCAGCGCCCAAAATGGTTTTTCAGCAGCCTGCTAGTGCTGCGGGCTGACATTGAGGGATCGAAATGTCAGAGTTGCACCGCTAGGCCGGGCACCGGCATGACGGCGATTCGCAGCCGCGCGGCGCTGGAGGCCGCCCTGACGCAGGTTGCGGCGCTCGACCCGCGCCTGGCGGCGCTGTGGCGGCGCGCCGGCACGCCGGACCTGCGCCGACGGGCGCCCGGCTTCGCCGCACTCCTGCGCATCGTCGTCGCCCAACAGCTCTCCTTCCACGCCGCGGCGGCGATCTGGCGCCGCCTGGAGGCGCGCTGCGACCCGCCGACGCCGGAGGCATTCTTGGCCCAGGACGACGCCGGCCTGCGCCGCCTCGGGCTCAGCCGGCAGAAGGTGCGCTTCGGCCGCGCCCTGGCCAGCGCCTTCGCCGAGGGGCGGCTGAAGCCGGCGGCACTCGCCCGCCTGGACGACAAGGCCGCCATCGCCGCCTTGGTCGAGCTGGAGGGCATCGGGCGCTGGAGCGCCGAATGCTACCTGCTCTTCTCCTTCGGCCGGCCCGACATCTGGCCCGCCGACGATCTGGCCCTGGCCACCGCCTGCCAGGGGCTGCTCGATCTCGACCAGCGGCCGCGCGGTAAGGAGATGCGGGCGCTGGGCGAGGCGTGGCGGCCTTGGCGCAGCGCCGCGGCGCGGCTCCTGTGGCACGGTTACCGCAAGCAAGTTGTGTGACGGGCGGCTCGCCGTGACCGCCGGGCAGTGGCCCAAGACGCCCACCGAGGCGCGTGCCCTGCAGGAAGATCTGCGCCACCGCGTCATCGCCGAGGACCGCCTCGGCCCCGTCCGGCTCCTCGCCGGCGTCGACGCCGGCTATGACGTGCGCCGGGGCATGACGCGCGCGGTCGCGGTTTTGATGGAGGCCGATGGGCTCGTCCTGCGCCACGCCGTTCGCGCCGAGCGCCCGACCGATTTTCCCTACGTGCCCGGCCTCCTGTCGTTTCGCGAGGCGCCGGCGATCCTGGCCGCCCTCGATCGGCTGCCCGAGCGGCCGGACCTGCTCCTGGTCGACGGCCAGGGTCGCGCCCACCCGCGCCGCTTCGGCCTTGCCTGCCACCTCGGCGTGCTCGCCGACCTGCCGACCATCGGCGTCGCCAAGAGCCGCCTCATCGGCACTCATGACGAGCCCGGCGAGGCGCGGGGCGCGCGGTCGCCGCTTCTCGACAAGGGCGAGATGATCGGCGTCGTGCTGCGTACACGGGCGCGCGTCAGGCCGCTGTTCGTCTCCGTCGGCCATCGGATCGGCCTGGAGACAGCGGTCGAGCTGGTGCTCGCTGCCGCGCCCCGCTACCGCCTGCCGGAGCCGATCCGCGAGGCCGATCGCCTGACCCGCCGGGCGTCCGACGAGCCGGAGCATCGGTGATCCCCTGGGGCATAACGGCCCGCCGGGCTCGGCCCGTGGCGGACGGCCGGGGCGGCGACTATTGTCGCCGTGCTCGTTCAATTCGGCCTCGGGAAGCGTGCATATGACCGTCGGCTTCGAGCTCCAGGGCCCGCGCCTGCCGCCCGCCTCCGGCGGCCGGGCGGAACAGCTCGTCGTTCTCCTGCACGGGCTGGGTGCCAGCGGCGATGACCTGATCGCCCTGGCGCCGCAGTGGGCGGCGCTGCTGCCCAGGGCCGCCTTCGTCGCCCCGCACGCGCCCTACCCGTTCGACATGGCGCCGTTCGGTTATCAGTGGTTCAGCCTGCGGGACATGAGCCCGGAGATGCTCCTGACCGGGGTGCAGGCGGCGGCGCCGATCCTGGACGGGTTCCTCGATGCCGAGCTTGCGCGGCATGACCTGCAGGATGCACGCCTCGCCCTGGTCGGCTTCTCCCAGGGCACGATGATGGCCCTGCATGTCGCGCTGAGGCGGGCGCGGCCGTGTGCGGCGGTGGTCGGCTATTCCGGCATGTTGGTGGCCGCGGAACGGCTGGTGGCCGAGATCCGCGCCCGGCCGCCGGTGCTGCTGGTGCATGGCGAGGCCGATGAGGTGATGCCGCCGGCGATGCTGCCGGCGGCCGAGGCCGGGCTCGCGGCCGCCGGGGTGGGGGTGGATTGCCACCGCCGGCCGGGCCTGGGGCACGGCATCGATGCCGAGGGCCTCGGCCTCGGCGGCGCCCACCTGGCCAGGGCCTTCGCCGCCGGCGCCTGAGGTGGCAGGCCTCAGGACGGCGGCGTTTACAACATATTGAAATTGAAGGTTTAGCTTTTGCGCTCGGGGGTGGCATCTTTTACACTTCGCGGTGCAAACGGGCGAGTGAGCGAGTGCAGGCAAATTTGCAAGCGAATCCGGCCCTCGTCCTCAACGCCGATTTCCGGCCGTTGAGATACTATCCCCTGTCCGTATGGCCGTGGCAGGAGGCGATCAAGGCATCCTTTCTCGGGCGCGTGAACGTGGTCGCGGTCTATGACCGGGTGGTGCGTTCGCCCAGCACCGAGATGCACCTGCCGAGCGTAATTTCGCTCAGGGAGTACGTGAACCCGGCACGCCGGCCGGCCTTTACGCGATTCAACGTGTTCCTGCGCGACCGCTTCGGCTGCCAGTTTTGCGGCCACCGTTTCCCGGCCGAGAATTTGACCTTCGACCACCTGCTGCCGCGCAGCCGCGGCGGGCGCACGACCTGGGAAAACATCGTCACCGCCTGCACCGACTGCAACACCTTCAAGGGCAGCCGCCTGGGGCGGGAGATCGCCATGACGCCGCTGCGCCGGCCGAAGCGGCCGACCACGTGGCAGCTGCTGGAGAATGGCCGCGCCTTCCCGCCCAACTACCTGCACGAAAGCTGGCACGACTACCTGTATTGGGACACCGAGCTGGAGACCGGCTGATTCGAGGGCGGTCAGAGCCGGGTCGACAGCCATATGGCGGCGCGCGAGCCCGCCTTCACTGCCGCCGACAGTAGCCGATAGCCCGGCGCCCGCTCCGCGCCATAGGCCAGCGCCGTGTCTCGGTGCGCCTGCTCGTCGGCGCGGAACTCCTCGATCACCGCCTTCAACTCCGCCTCGTCGTCGCCGAGCTGGGCCGACTGCTGGGCATAGTGCTCGTCGATCACCTCCTCGACGGCGACGGTGCAGGCCATGGCCGCACGCACGCCCATGAGCGCCGTCCCCGCCCCTAGGGCGAAGCCGGCCACGTGCCACAGGGGCGACAGCAGGGTCGGCCGTACCCGCCGCGCCACCAACAGCCGATCGAACGCCTCCAGGTGGCGCTGCTCCCGGTCGCGCATGCGGGCGATGGCGGCGGCGGCGCGGCTACCGGCGAGGACCGCGAGCTGACCGTCATATATGCGCGCCGCCCCGTACTCGCCGGCCTGGTCGACGCGGATCATGCGCGCGAGCAGGGTGTCCCGGTCGGGGTCGCCGGGCAGACGGTCGGCCGCCGTCGGCCGTGGTGCGTCGGGGACGGTCATGGCGCGCCGCCGGCGATCCGCCGCGCCGCCCACAGGCTGGTGCCGGCGAACGCCAGGGAAGCGAGGAAGTTGAAGCCGGCCATCGACATACCGAACAGCGACCAGGGCACCTCGTCGCAGCGCACCACCGGTTGCGCCAGCAGTGCCGCCTTCAGCGCCTGGAGGCTGAGATTCGGGTCGATTGTGGTGCCGCAGCCCTCGGTGCCCTGCCACCAGTGCTGCTCGACCCCGACATGAAAACCGGCGACGCCGGCGCCTGCGAGAAAGACCAGCCCGCACAGGGCCACGGTGCCGGCCGCCTCACGCGGGCCCATGGCGCCGGCAAAGCCGAGCGTCAGGCCGGCGAGCACGATCGTCATCGCGTAGGGCAGGCGCTGGTAGTAGCACAGCACACAGGGGACGAGCCCGCCCACATACTGGGACAGGAGCGCCGCCGCGAGCACGCCGGCGCTGACGGCGAGGATCAGCCCCGCCACGTTTCGCGGGCTCGCCACAATTCGCTCGACCATGGGCATCGGACCCAATATGACCCCGGGGCGCGGCCGATTACAGCACGTACCGGGCAACCAGGAAGCCGCCGAACAGGAACGCGAAGAACACGGTCACCGCGAGTTTTAGGTTGGTCTCGATGAAGGTACGGATCGGCGGGCCGAAATACCACAGCAGTCCGGCGACCAGGAAGAAGCGTGCGCCGCGGGCGAGCACCGAGGCGACGCCGAAGATCACCGGGTCGAGGGCGGTCACGCCGCTGGCGATGGTAATCAGCTTGTAAGGGAAGGGCGTCACCCCCGCGACGGCGACGATCCAGGCACCCCACTCATTATAGGCCTCACGGAATGCGTCGAAGCGCTCTGCGTAGCCGTAGAACGCGAGCACGGGCTGGCCGACCTGATCGTAGAGAAAGAGGCCGATGGCGTAGCCGAGAAAGCCCCCCAGCACCGACGCCAAAGTGCACACGAGCGCGATGCGCCAGGCGCGCTCGCGCACCGCCAGCACCATGGGGATCAACAGCACGTCGGGCGGAATGGGAAACACCGAGGCCTCGACGAAGGCGATCAGGGCCAGGGCCCACAAGGCATAGGGCCGGGCGCCCAACCGCATGGTCCATTGGAACAACGCCTCGAGCATGGCGCCGGGGTGTAGCAGCCGGGAGCCCCGGCCGCAACGAAGGGGGCGCGAGCCGGGACCCGGAAGGTCCGACCCGCGCCGCTCGGGAGGAAGGAGGGGAGGAAGCGAGGGGGGGAACTAGAAGCGCCGGATTTCGCGCACCAGCACGCCCGGCCGCCCGCTGTTGTCCTGGACCAGGACCCAGTTGCCGGTATGGGTGTAGACCGGCGGCTGTGCGACGCAGGGGCCGCCGGCGGCACCGAGGCACTCGGCGCCCTCGCTCTGCGATACGAGGGCGAGGCCGCCGACGATCAGGCCCCAGACCAGGAGGCCGGCGGTCACCTGGCGGAGCGTTCGGCAAAACATGGGTTCCGTCCTGTCGTATGTACGTAAGAGAAATTGCATATCTGAGCGTGAATTAACCATGCCATCGAAGGGCCCGCAGTGACGGCCGTCACTTAGGCGAAATTTCGGTTAATTTTTTCTTGGCCCGCGGATCGGGCCCAAAGGTGCCTTGGGCCGGCGAGGGCGCTTGATCGCCGCCGGCGGGCGGCTATCATGCGCCGCGGCCGGGCGTCCCGCGCGGCCCAGGCGCCTGTGGCGGAACAGGTAGACGCGGCAGACTCAAAATCTGCTCCGGGCAACCGGGTGGGGGTTCGAGTCCCTCCAGGCGCACCAAGTATCGTGGTAGACTGTGGCACCTTGCCGCATTCGGACTGC
>JAZFQY010000290.1:0-2837 GCA_036445355.1 Alphaproteobacteria bacterium | reverse complement strand
CCGCATGTGTCATCCGCCGCCCCGGGGGCCTTCGCTGCGGTCCCTCTTCGCGCGCCCGGACGCCGCGGTCAAGCCGCCGTCCTCCGAATTCGCGAGCTCTACCGGCGCGACACGGCACGCAATCTTAGTTCGCCCGGGGCCGTGTCTGGCCTCCGCCGGCGCCGTCGCCTAACTTGGCCCGTTCGCCAGGAGACAGCCGATGGAAATGATACAGGCGGTTCGAGACAGCTTTGCCGGCGACTACGCCGCGGCGCGGCGCCTGTTCGTGGACGCAGCGCGGGCCAGGGGCGGCCGCATCCGCGCCTACCCCAACCCCGAGCGCGGCCCCGAGAGCGAGGCACTGGCGGCGGACGCCGCCTGGTTCGGCCCGACGGACGCGCCCAGGGTGCTGGTGACTGTCTCCGCAACCCACGGTGTCGAGGGCTTCTGCGGCTCGGGCGCCCAGGTCGACTGGCTGACCACCGGCGGACCGGACCGCCTGCCCTCCGGCATCGCGGCACTGATGGTGCATGCCATCAACCCCCACGGCTTCGCCTGGCTCAGGCGCGTGACCGAGGAGGGGGTCGACCTGAACCGCAACTTCGTCGACTTCGCCGCCCCGCTGCCGGAGAACCCGGGCTACGATGTCCTCGCCGACGCCCTGGTGCCGGCGGCCCTGAGTGGCCCCGACTTCGAGGCGGCGGAGGCGCGCATCCGCGCCTACCGCGAGGCGCACGGCGAGCGCGCCTTCCAAATCGCGCGCGGCGGCGGCCAGTACCGCCACCCGAGCGGCATGTTCTATGGCGGCGAGACGCCGACCTGGTCGCGGCACACCCTGGAGGCGATCATCGGCGACCACCGCTTAGCCGATCGCGCGCTGGTGGCCATTATCGACTTTCACACGGGGCTCGGCCCCTTCGGCTACGGCGAGCCGATCAGCGGCCACGATCCCGGCAGCATCGGCGGCGCGCGCGCCAAGCGCTGGTTCGGCCAGTCGGTCACCGAACCGGCGGCCGGTACCTCGTCCTCGGTGCCGAAGCTGGGGGTCGCCGAGCTCGGCTGGCGCTGGCATCTGGGCGACCGCTTTACCTTCCTCGCCCTCGAATACGGCACCTACCCGCCGGAGCACGGCCGCCGCGCCTTGCGCGAGGACCATTGGCTGCATAACCGCGGCGCGGTCGACTGGGCCGCCGCCGAGACGCGGCGCATCAAGCGGCAGATCCGCGACCACTTCTTCCCCGACATGGAGGACTGGAAGGAGATGGTGTTGTTTCGCAGCCGCCAGATCCTGCGTCAGGCGGTCGCCGGGCTGGATGGCGATCGTCAGTCGTAGCCCGGCGCACGGCGCCCGATTCCATCATACAAGTCCAGGCACCGGCCGAACCAAGTGGCGAGCGGATCGTCCGCCGCCAACAGCTTGAACCGGCTCACCGAGCGCGCCCACTGGAAGACGCCGAAGACCAGATAATCGGCATAGCGCGGCTGCCGGCCGCCGAGATAGGGCGCCTCGGCCAGGGGCGTGCGCAGCGGCTGCAGCATCGCCCGGTAGTCCTCCAGCCGCTTCTCGCGCCCGGCCTGCACCTGCGCCAGGGGTTCGCCCCACCGCTTCTCCCGCGTGGCGCGGAAGTAATCCTTATCCTCCGGCGTCAGGTGGTCGCAGATGTCCTGGACGATCATGCGGTTGGTCGCCGGATGCACGACAATGTTGAGCCAGGCCTCCAGGAAGCGGGTCAGGCCGGCGTCGCCGCCGAACAGCGACGGGCGGTCCGGGTAACGTTGCTCCAGATACGCGGCGATGGTCCAACTGTTGGACAGGACGCGGCCCTGATCCTCCATGGTCGGCAGCGTCTTTTGCGCGCCGTCGCAAATGGATCCGATCTCGGTGAAACGGGTTGGGCGCGCCTCGTGGGGGAGACCCTTGTGCGCCAGCGCCATGCGCGTGCGCCAGCAGTTCGGGCTGAAGCGGCGGTCGTCGGCGCCGACGAGGTCGTAGAGGACGATGGCCATGGCTGGTCCCGGTCGCTGGGTTTCGACTAGTGTGGTTCAGCTAGCTAGTGTCCCTTTGAACCCGGAATTCGATCAATCGAATTCCGGATTTGGGACACCAGTGGTGCGACGCTGACGTTTCGACCCCTCAATGGCAGCCCACACAACTAGGCTAACTATTTAATTATGTTCAATTCAATTCGACATTTGATCCCAGGGCACCAAATGTCGGAATTGAACCACTAGGCGACGCTAGCACGGCGCACGCCGGCGCGTGACCCGGAAATTGCCGGTGCGCATGGCCGGCGACCGCCGGGGCCGCTTACCGATCTGCGCCTCTGCTTCCTGCCGTCGCACCAAGTCGCGTGCACAGACACGGGGATCGGGTTTCGCGAGCCCGCCGAGTTTGCTCGAGGGCCTATTGCGGACCCGGTTCGAACCGATGGACTGGGGCAGCGATTAGCCATGAGCCGACTTACGCCCCGCGCGGCATGGGGTGGTAATTGAAGGGTCATTTCCGCATCACAATCACACGAATACCCCCGCGAGATCGAGTTCGTAACCGCACTGCCCATGACCACCACCGGCAAGTTCATGCGCGACGACCTGCGCGCCCGAGGGGCGGAGCGGCGGGGGGAGGATTGAACCGGCCGGGAAGACTGCTACTATCCCCGCCAGGGAGACCCAAACGGCAAGAACGCAAATAACAGACGTATCGCGACATGACTCGTGGGCTTCCGGCGATTCCTACGATGCCTATATCGGGCGATGGAGCCGCCAGATTGCGCCGCTGTTCGTAGAATGGGTCGGTGTCGGGCCCGGGCTGCGCTGGCTGGATATAGGCTGCGGGACCGGGGCCCTGTCGCAGGCGA
>JAZFQY010000289.1:0-2106 GCA_036445355.1 Alphaproteobacteria bacterium | reverse complement strand
AATATCCTGGTGGCGGGGCTGACCATCGTCCTCGGCATTACCTTGTTCAGCCAGGGCGGGCGCACGCCGCAACTGCCGCGCCAAGCGCGCTTCACGCCGGTCAACTGGCCGGGGGCGGAGGCGGTGGCCGATGTGCCGATCATCGGCCACATCTATTCGGAGCTTCTGTCCGGCCACAATCTCCTGGTCTATATCGCCTTCCTGGCTGTGCCGCTGACCTGGTGGGTGGTCTACCGCACCCGGTTCGGCCTGCGCCTGCGCGCCGCCGGCGAGAACCCGGAGGCGGTGGACACCGCCGGCATCTCGGTCGTCGCCATGCGCTACCGAGCGCTCGTCGTGACCGGCATCTTGTGCGGCATCGCCGGCACCTACCTGGCGACGGCGCAGAGTGCCGCCTTCATCAAGGACATGAGCGCGGGCAAGGGCTTCATCGCGCTGGCGGCGCTCATCTTCGGCAAGTGGCGGCCGGTGCCGGCGATGATGGCGTGCCTGTTGTTCGGCTTCCTGGAGGCGGTGGCGGCGCGGGTGCAGGGTGCCTTCGACCTCGGCGGCACTTCGGGTCTGGTACGCGAGATTACGCGCGCACTGCCCTTCGCCATCGAGGCCATGCCTTACATATTGGTGGTTCTGCTCCTGGCCGGCTTCGTCGGCACCGCCATCGCGCCCAAGTCCGGCGGCATCCCCTACATCAAGGAACGATGAGCGCCATGAGTGCTAAGGATGAGATGTTGGCCCGCGCCCGGGCCATGATGGACCACGCCTACGTGCCCTACTCGGCCTTCCATGTCGGCGCCTGCGTGCGCGGCGAAAGCGGCGCCCTCTATGCCGGCTGCAATGTGCAGAACGCCGCGTTCCCCCAGGGCTGGTGCGCCGAGACGTCGGCCATCGCCGCCATGGTGGCGGCGGGGGAGCGTCGTATCGTCGAGGTGGTGGTGGCCGGCGCGCGCGCCGACGGCCATGGCGGCTATGCCGACGACCAGGGCGTGCTGTGCACCCCATGCGGCGGCTGCCGGCAGAAGCTGCGCGAGTTTGCCGGCGACGACTTGGAAGTGCATGTCGCCGGTGCGGGCGGCTTCAAGCGGACTTTTACATTGGGCGAACTCCTGCCTGCCTCCTTCGGGCCGGACAATCTGGGCGGCGAATGACGGGCGCCCAGGCGGCGGCGGTGATGGCCGCGCGCAAGCCCGGCTTCGCGCCCCGCGTCGGCCTGGTGCTGGGCTCGGGTCTGGGCGGCCTCGTGGAGGCGTTCGAGGACGGGACCCCGATCGCCTATGGCGAGCTGCCCGGCTTCCCCGCACCCACGGTTGCCGGCCATGGCGGCACCCTGTGGCTGGGGCACCTGGCGGGTGTGCCGGTGGCCTGTCTCCAAGGCCGCGCCCACGCCTATGAGGGCAAGGGCGCCGGGGTCATGAACGGTGCCGTCCGGGGGCTCGAGCAGGCCGGCTGCGAGATCCTCATCCTCACCAACGCCGCCGGCTCCCTCGTGCCCGAGATCGGGCCGGGCAGCCTGATGCTGATCACCGACCACATCAACTTCACGGGGCTCAACCCGCTGGCCGGGGAGGCCGGGGATGGCTTCGTCGGCATGACCGAGGCCTACGACCCGGCTCTGCGCGCCCAAATCAGGGCCGCGGCCGAGGCGCTGGGCCTGACCCTCGCCGAGGGCGTCTATGTCTGGTTCACCGGCCCCAGCTTCGAGACCCCGGCCGAGATCCGCGCCGCCAGGGCCTTGGGCGCCGATCTGGTGGGCATGTCCACAGTCCCGGAGGTGATCGTGGCGCGCCAGTGCGGCCTGCGCGTGGCCGCCCTCTCCATGATCACCAACCTCGCGGCGGGCATGGGCGATCGGCCCATCACCCACGCCCAGACCCTGGAGGTCGCCGCCCGCGCCGCCGAGGACATGCAGCAGCTGCTGGTGGGTGTTCTCGGGGGCCTGGCCGGCGAGGCGTGACCGCCCCTCGGCCGGCGCAAAAGCGGGCGAGAAGGCGCCTTTCACCGGGTTCCGCCCGGGGCCCCATGGCAAAATCCGATTGCATCGGGAGCTGCACGCCCCTATATGGGTGCCATCAGTCCTCAAGGATCGGGCGTATCCTGCTTCGTCACGCC
>JAZFQY010000288.1:0-2244 GCA_036445355.1 Alphaproteobacteria bacterium | reverse complement strand
TTGCCCGAGGCCGCCGGGCCGTCGACGGTGATGATCACGCGGCGGCGCCGGTCTGGATGTCGGCTCCCAGGGCACGCATCAGGGCCGCGAAGCCGGGGAAGCTGGTCTCGATCGGGTGGGCGTCGTCGATGGCGATCGGGCGTTCGGCGGCGAGGCCCAGGACCAGGAAGCTCATGGCGATGCGGTGGTCGAGGCCGACGGCGACGGTGGCGCCGCCCCTCGGCGGGCGGCCGGCGCCGTGGACGGTCAGCTCGTCCTTGCCCTCCTCGACCCTGACACCGCAGGCGGCGAGGCCGCTGGCCACGGCGGCGAGCCGGTCGCTCTCCTTGAGCCTGAGCTCGCCGACGCCACGCATGATCGTGGTGCCCTCGGCGCAGGCGGCGGCGACGGCCAGGATCGGGAATTCGTCGATCATCGACGGCACGCGCTCCGGCGGCACGGTGACGCCCCTGAGCGGGCCGGCGCGCACCGTGAGGTCGGCCACCGGCTCGCCCCCCTCCTCGCGCGCGTTGCGCCACGCGAGCGCGCCACCCATTTCCTCCAGGGTGCGATAAAGCCCGGTACGCCCCGGATTGGCGCCGAGCCCCAGCAGGCTCACCCGAGAGCCGGGGACAAGCAGCGCGGCGACGGCGGCGAACGCAGCCGAGGACGGGTCGGCGGGAACCGCCAGCGGCCGTCCGCTCAGTTCCGGCTGGCCGACCAGGGTGACCCGGCGCCCGCCATCGGCATCGTCTTTGACGCCGATCTCGGCCCCGAAATGGCGCAGCAGGCGTTCGCTGTGGTCGCGCGTCGGCTGCGGCTCGACCACGGTGGTCTCGCCGGGGGCGGCGAGGCCGGCGAACAGCAGCGCCGACTTCACTTGGGCCGAAGCGACCGGCAGCCGATAGGTGATCGGCACCGGGTCGTGCGTCCCGACCACGGTCATCGGCAGGCGGCCGCCATCGCGGGCGACGATGCGGGCACCCATGCGCTGCAATGGCTCGATCACCCGCGCCATCGGCCGGCGCCGGAGCGACGCATCGCCGGTGAGGACCGCGGTGATGGGATGGCCGGCGACGAGGCCGGCGATGAGCCGCGCGCCGGTGCCCGAATTGCCGAGATCGAGCACGCCGTCCGGCTCCCGGAGCCCGCCCACGCCCAGGCCGCGCACGCGCCAGGCACCGGCGCCGTCGCGGTGCGCCTCGGCGCCGAGGGCCTGTATCGCCGCGGCGGTGGCGAGAATGTCCTCGCCCTCGAGCAGGCCGCTGATCCGTGTCTCTCCGACGGCGACGGCGGCCAGCATCAGCGCCCGGTGCGCGATCGACTTGTCGCCGGGCACGCGCGCCTCGCCGCCGAGTGCGCCGCCGCGTCGCGCGATCAGCGGCATGGGACGGCTGCGTTCGGTCGTCTCGGCACTCGACATGGCGGCACGATGCTTCCCAATCGCACCGTCTCTAGCACAGCCGCCGAAGGCCGCGATAGGCCACTGGCCTGGGGCTAGAGATTGCTTTTGACAGGCGCAGGCGAACGTGGCACATGGCTCGCCCTTACGCCATTATTCGGGGGAACGTCGTGGCCAATGCGGAGTGGGGGAGCAAGCGGACCTGCCAGTCCTGTGGCGCGCGCTTTTATGATCTGCGCCGCACGCCGGCAGAGTGCCCCAAATGCGGTGCCAAATTCGAGCCGATTCAGATCCTGAAGTCGCGGCGGCGGAAGGCGCCGCCGGCGAAGGCGCCGCCGGCGATGGCGCCCGTCGTCGACGATGAGGGGAAGAATGAAGATGAGGGGAAGAAGATCGAACCCGGCGTGCTCAACGGGGCCGCGGATGCCGAAGAGAAATTGGCGGAAAACGCCGGCGCCGGTGACGATGACGTCGACGACGACAAGGAGGAGGCGGTGATCGAGGACGCCTCCGAGTTGGGCGAGGACGAGGACGACGTCTCCGAAGTGCGCGAGCGCGCAGGCGGTGCCAAGGGGCCCGAATAGGCGCCCGACGCGAATTTCCTTCGCTCCAGAATTCCCTTGCCAAGCAATGCGCGGAAAGTATGGTGCGGGCCCTGCGGCCGGCCGCGGCCGGCTGCGCTTCCCGTGGGGCCGTAGCTCAGTTGGGAGAGCGCTACAATGGCATTGTAGAGGTCGTCGGTTCGATTCCGTCCGGCTCCACCATGTTTTCAAGGGCTTATACCAAGCCTCGGTAATAAGAACCCATTTCACCGCCAAGATTTTGTCCGCTGGCTAGGCGCGCTTCGCAATTCGATGCCCCTG
>JAZFQY010000287.1:0-4183 GCA_036445355.1 Alphaproteobacteria bacterium | reverse complement strand
GTTGACGTGCAGGATGGTGAGCTTCGCCGGGGCCGCCAATGCGGCGACGGCGAATACCGCCGCGAACAGAGCCGTCACCGCCGCTGCCGCGGCTCGATGCCAAATCGCAATCATCGTTTTCCTCCCTAAGACTTCTGCGCCGTCGGACGCATGCCGGTAGTCTGCCACAGATTGCCGGTGGATGAACTGCGGAATCATTCCGCCATCGCGTCTTCGGATCAGGAATTTTGGGGCGCCGTGCGCAAGGCGCCTTGCCGGCGTGCCCGGGGTCAGGCCACGCGCGGCCGCCGACGCCGCGGCGCCGCGCGCTCGTCCTCCTCGTCGAACAGCTCGGCCAGCTGGCCCATCATCACGCCGCCCAGCTGCTCGGCATCGACGATGGTCACGGCGCGGCGGTAATAGCGGGTGACGTCGTGGCCGATGCCGATGGCCACCAGCTCGACGGGCGAGTGCGCCTCGATCCACTCGATTACCTGGCGCAGGTGGCGTTCCAGGTAATTGCCGGGGTTGACCGAGAGGGTCGAATCGTCAACCGGGGCGCCATCGGAGATGATCATCAGGATGCGCCGCTGCTCCGGCCGGCCGAGCAACCGCTCATGGGCCCAGGCCAGGGCATCGCCGTCGATGTTCTCCTTCAACAGGCCCTCGCGCAGCATCAGGCCCAGGTTCTTGCGCGCCCGCCGCCACGGTGCCTCGGCGGCCTTGTAGACGATGTGGCGCAGATCGTTGAGGCGGCCGGGAGCGGCCGGCTTGCCGCGTGCCAGCCACCGCTCGCGCGACTGGCCACCCTTCCAGGCGCGGGTGGTGAAGCCCAGGATCTCCACCCTGACCCCGCACCGCTCGAGCGTGCGGGCGAGGATGTCGGCGCTCATCGCCGCCACCGTGATCGGCCGCCCGCGCATGGAGCCGGAATTGTCGATTAATAGGGTGACCACGGTGTCGCGGAAGCTGGTGTCGGATTCCCGCTTGTAGATCAGCGGCTGCATGGGACTGGCCACCAACCTCGCCAGGCGCGAGGTGTCGAGCAGACCCTCCTCGAGGTCGAACTGCCAAGAGCGCGACTGCTTCGCCAGGAGCCGGCGCTGCAGCCGGTTGGCGAGGCGTGTGATCACGCTCTGCAGTTGGCGGAGCTGCATGTCGAGCTGCTGGCGCAGACGTGCGAGCTCGTCCTGGTCGCACAGGTCGCCGGCCTCGACGACCTCGTCGAACTGGGTGGTGTAGGCGTGGTAGGGCGGCTCGCCGGGGTCGTTGCGCAGATTATCGCCGAGGCGCAGTGGGCGCGCCAACATATCGGGAGGGTTGTCGCCCAGGCCGGGGATGAGGTCGCCCTCGCCCGCCTGGGCGTCGCCTTCCTCGCCGTCCAGCGCCGCGTCCTCCTCGCCGCCGAGGCTGTCGACCTCGGTGCCGGTTCCGTCCTCCTCGGCGGCGCCGGGCTCCTCGTCGCTGTCCAGGCGCTCGCCGGCCTCGCCCTCGGGCCGCTCGGAGTTGTCCTCGGCCTCGTCGTCGCCGAGGCCGAGGGTGCTGATGATATGGCGCACGGCGCGCGCGAACTCCGCTTGGTCGTCGACTGTGGCGCGTAGATCGCTGAGCGCCATGCCGACCCGGGACTCCAACCACGGCCGCCACAGATCGACCATATGCTTGGCCGCCGGCGGCGGCGATTGGCCGGTCAGGGTCTCGCGCGTGAGCAGGGCCACGGCGTCGGCGATCGGCGCCTGCTGGCGCTCGGTGACGGCGGCGTAGCCCTTGCCGCGGCAACGCTCCTCCAGCGCCGCCTCCAGATTGAGTGCCACGCCCATGCGGTGACGCGCCCCCAGCGCTTCGACCCGGGCCTGTTCGACGGCATCGTAGACGGCGCGCGCCATCGGCTGCGCCGGCGGCCGGGCGGCGTGCAGCTTCGGGTCGTGGTGGCACAGCCGCGCCGCTATCGCGTCGGCCTCGCCGCGCACGACGCTCACCTCGCCGTGGGGCAGGTCGCGGCTGGGCAGGGGCAGGCGCGCCTCGCTGCCGCGCAGGCCGGGGCTCTCGGGGGCGAAGGCGACTGTGAGGTCGGGTCGCCGGGCGATGGCGCGCATGGCCGCCGCGGTGACGCGACGGAAGACCTCGACCGGCGCGTGCTGGGCGCTCATCGTGCGACCTCTGCGCTCGCCGCTCAGGCGAGCGCCGCCTTGACCGCGCTTTCTTCCAGCTCGGAGCCGAAGCAGCGCTGGTAGTACTCGGCCACCGTCGGGCGCTCCACTTCGTCGCACTTGTTGAGGAACGTGGCCTTGAAGCCGAACGGAACGGACTTGAAGATGGTCGCGTTCTCCGCCCAGTTGATGACCGTGCGCGGCGACATCACGGTGGAGATGTCGCCGGCCATGAAGCCGGCGCGCGTCAGGTCGGCGACCGCGACCATGGCGGAGATGGTCTGGCGCCCCTCTTCGGTGTCGTAGTCGGGACAGTTGGCGAGCACGATCGCCGCCTCTTCATCGTGGGGCAGGTAGTTCAGGGTGGTGACGATGTTCCAGCGGTCCATCTGGCCCTGGTTGATCTGCTGCGTGCCGTGGTAGAGGCCGGTGGTGTCGCCCAGGCCGACGGTGTTGGTGGTGGAGAACAGGCGGAAGCTGGGGTGGGCGCGCACGATCCTGTTCTGGTCGAGCAGGGTCAGCTTGCCGTCGACTTCGAGCACGCGCTGGATGACGAACATCACGTCCGGGCGCCCGGCGTCGTACTCGTCGAACACCAGCGCGCAGGGGTGCTGCAGGGTCCAGGGCAGCAGGCCCTCGCGGAACTCGGTCACTTGCACGCCGTCGCGCACGACGATGGCGTCCTTGCCGATGAGGTCGATGCGGCTGATGTGGCTGTCCAGGTTGATGCGGATGCACGGCCAGTTGAGGCGCGCCGCGACCTGCTCGATATGGGTCGACTTGCCGGTGCCGTGATAGCCCTGGATCATGACCCGGCGATTGAAGGCGAAGCCCGCCAGGATGGCGAGGGTGGTGTCGCGGTCGAAGCGGTAGGCCTCGTCGATGTCCGGCACGTGGGCGCTGCCCTGGGAGAAGCCGTGCACCTCCATGTCGCTGTCGATGCCGAAGGTCTGCGGCACCGAGACCCTGATGTCTGGCTCGTCCAGGGGGTGGGCGGCGGTATCGCTGGTCGTGTCGTTGGCGGCCATGACGGCTCCTGAAACTAGACCTGATGTGGCTGACGAACCGGCGCGGCGCTCAAACGCCGACGCTTTGCATCAGGGTCGCATACGCGCGGTTCACGTCCTTGAGCTGCTCCTCCGCCGACCTGTCGCCGCCGTTGGTGTCGGGATGCAGGCGTTTGACCATCTCCTTGTAGCGCGTCTTGATGGTGGGCGTGCTGACCGGCGGCCTGAGCTTCAGGACCGCAAGCGCCTCCTCCGCCTCGCCGCTGGTGCCCCGCGGCGCCTCCGCCGCCTCGTCCTCGAACAGGTTGAAGGGATCGTGGCTCCGGTACAGGCGCCAGGCGCCCAGCCGCCAGGTCGGCCGGCGCCACACGGTGTCGCGCCTGATCTCGGCCTCGATCTGGCCCTCCGACATGCCGTCGCAATAGTTCCAGGCGGCGTTGTAAAGGCGCACATGCTCGAGGCAAAACCAGTAATACCGATGCAAATGCTCCCGGTCGCGTGGCGCCCGGTAGTGGCCGGCATTGGCGCAGCCCGGCGCGTCGCACAGTCCGGGCAGATCGTGCGGCTGCCATAGGTCGGCGAGGTGGGTGCGCTTGCGGTCCGTGAACATGGTTTCATTATGGGAAGCGCGATGCCGGCTGGCAAGCTTGGCGCCGGGCTTGACCGGGCCAACCGCCGCCGCCACCTTAGGGCGGAGCGACGGGCGGACTGGGACTGCGACATGAAGGTGGCCGACGCGATCAGGGACAAGCTCGCGGCGGGGCTCGACCCGGTGCGCCTCGACGTCATCGACGAGTCCCACCTTCACGCCGGCCACGCCGAGGCGAGCGAGGGCGGCGAGAGCCATTTCCGCGTCGAGATCGCCTCGGCGGCATTCGCCGGCAAGTCGCGCCTGGAGCGCCAGCGGCTGGTCTACGAACTGCTCTCCGAGGAGTTGGCAGCGGGCCTGCACGCCCTGGCGATGACGACGCTGACGCCGGAGGAGGATGGCGGCTGAGGCCAAGGGATTTGTTAAGAAGTCCTCATGAACCGCCTGTCGAAGCATGG
>JAZFQY010000286.1:0-6887 GCA_036445355.1 Alphaproteobacteria bacterium | reverse complement strand
GTGGTCTTACGCGCGGTGGTCTTGCGCCGGGTCGTGGTCTTGCGCCGGGTCGTGGTCTTACGCGCAGTGGTCTTGCGCCGGGTTGTGGTCTTGCGTCGGGCCGTGGTCTTGCGCCGGGCGGTGGTCTTGCGCCGCGCCGTAGTCTTACGCGCGGTGGTCTTGCGCCGGGTGGTCGTCTTCCTGGCAGCGGGTTTCTTGCGCCGGGTGGTCTTCCTCTTCGAAGCCGCGGCGGTCTTTCGCTTCGTGGCAGTCTTGGCCATCACTGATTTCCCTCTAGTTGGACACCCTATCGGGCGACACATCGATCATCGATGCCCGCCAGCGTTCCGATCTCCCGATCCACGGTATTTTCGTCGGCGCACATATTGGTCGGCCAACGCCAAATTACCGCTTCGATGTCATTGAACTTGCACAACCTCCGAAATTACGACTCGGTTAGTATCACCGAACCAGAAATAATTCCAGCAGGCAATCACATCCACGACGACTTGATTGGCGCTCGCTCCTGGACCGATGGCGGCGCTCCGATGCCCGTTGAAATCGCGCCCGCGCAGTCACGACACGCCCCGTCGGTACGATTGCCTGGCACGATCTACATCAAATGCGCCGAGTCGTTGAAGCGGCATCCGTGCGCGTTCGCCGCGTCATGGAGCAACGGGTTTCTCTCGCCGGGGACCCTCCTCCGCACCTTCCCCGCCGATGCGTCGGACGCGGGGGCGTGCAGTAACGCGCCTGTCGCGGGAGGCAGAGAGCAATCATCTTATCGCGCCCATGGGACTATCGCTCGGGCACCGTGCGGCAATCCGAGTTCCGACGCCGCGCCGGCGGGGTGCCGGTCAGCGGCGCGATCCCAGTTGCCCGCGCCGCTGCCAGTCGCCGCCAAGATCGCGCACCCACGCCTCGGGATACAGATAGGCGGTGGTGCAGGCATGACCCGGCGTCAGCAGAATGCGCTCGCCCAAGGCGCGGCCGTCGCCGTCGACGACCGTGTGCTCCTCGCTCATCAGCTTGATCCGGCCGGGCCAGGCGAAGCGCGTGTCTAGGGGCAAGTCGGCGCCCACGGCCTTGGCGCCGGCGTCGAGAGTGGCGTCGGCGTCGGTGCGCCGGATGACGGTCGTCAGCACGAAGGCCGCCTGGCGCCAGCCCAGATGGGGCAGGTCGCGGCCGTGACGCAGGCTCGAATACACCCAGCTCCCCGGCGACACGCGCAACCCGTCGGAGCGCGGCCACAGGTCGAACGTGTAGCTGGAGCCGACGATCACCTGCCGCGCGTCGCGGCCGGGCTGGACGGCGTCGAGGAACTCGGACAGGCGGGCGGCGAGGTCGGTGACCCGCGCCCTTCGCCGCTCGATATCGGTGTCGCCGATGTGGCCATCATACAGATGCCAGCCGGCGAACAATTCATCCTCGGCGAGCACCCGCGCCATGGCCGCCGCCGCCTCACCGAGGGGCAGCCCGGTGCGGTTCATTCCCGGATCGAGATCGACGCGCAGCCCGACCCGCGCCGGGCGCGCCGGCCCCAGGCAACGCCGCCAGATCTCCAGACCGGCAACGTCATGCACGAGGGCGCTCACCCGCGCCGCCGGATGCGCGCGCGCCGCCGCGATCACGCGCGCGACGGCGCCGGCGTTCAGGGACGGATAGGCCCACACGACCTCCGCCGCGCCTGCATCGAGGACCATCTCCACCTCGGCCGGCGTCGCGGCCTTGAAGGCGGCGAGCCCCTGCCGCACCAGATCGGCGATCAGCCACGGCGCCCTGTGGGTCTTCACATGCGGCACCAAGCGCTCGGCGCCGCCACAGATCTCGAGCACCTTGGCGAGATTGTGACGCACCGCCGCCTGGTCGATGACCAGGCAGGGAGTCTCCGCCTGTGCCGGCGGCAGGAGTCCGTTGTCGCGATCTTTGGCCATGGTGCTGATCCGAGGCCGTTGTCGAAGATAGGAAGGTCGGCGCCGCGCCAGGAGGATCGATACCCCTGCGCCCTGTGCGCCCTGGAGTTCCTTCTGTCTCTGATATTGTACGCGGCCGGCGCCGGGGCGCACCAGCGGCGAAATCGGACGCACCCGCGCCGGCTTCTCCTCCGCCACGTCCGAGGCGGTGTCGGGGGAACGACGCTTTGACCCCCTCCGGCGGCGGCACTAGACTCGCCGGATCGAAATATCGAGCAGACCATGCGGGCGATCCGGCAGTGTCCGCTGCGCGTCGCCCGCGGGGTCCGCCGCCCAAAAGGACGAGGCGCGAGGGACAGTCCGGTGATGAGATCCGATCTCGAGACCATCCGGGTAGAGACGCCCGATGCGGGGCTGGTAGTGCTTACCCTCGACCGGCCGCAGGTGCTCAATGCGATCAACACCAAGATGGCCGAGGAGCTGCGCGACATCTTCGTGCCGCTCCGCTACGTGCCGGGCGACCTGCGCGCGATCATCCTGACCGGATCCGGTGAGCGCGCCTTCTCGGCCGGCGCCGACCTGAAGGAACGCAGGGGCATGTCCGACGAGGCCTGGCGCCTGCAGCACGCCCTCATCAGGGAGATCGCCGCCGCCGTCATCGACTGCCCGGTGCCGGCCATCGCCGCCGTCAACGGCGGCGCCTATGGCGGCGGCTGCGAATTGGCGCTCGCCTGCGACTTCATCTACGCCGCCGAGGGCGCTCGCTTCGCCCTGCCGGAGGTGACCATCGGCATCATGCCCGGCGCCGGCGGCACCCAGACCCTGGCGCGCGCCGTCGGCGAGCGGCGGGCGAAGGAGCTGATCCTCACAGGCCGTCCGTGGTCGGCCGAGGAGGGCCAAGACTGGGGCGTGGTCAATAAGGTGTGCGCGGCCGAGGCGCTGATGCCGGCGGCGCTGGAGACGGCACGGCGCATCGCCGACAACGCCCCGATCGCCGTGCGCCAGGCGAAGACGGCGATCCATCGCGGCCTACAGTCGGACCTGCGCACGGGTCTGGTGCTCGAGTCGGAGGCCTATCAGCGCATGATTCCGACCGAGGACCGCCGTGAGGGCATCGCCGCCTTCAACGAGAAACGCAAGCCCCGTTTCTTGGGCCGTTAGCGGCGACGCCGAAGGGGAGGCCCAGCGCCGATGTCCACCGACCCCTCCGCGCCCACCGTACCTCTGGGCGAGGACCACCGCGACATCCGCGAGGCCGTGCGCGCGCTATGCGCCGGCTTCCCCGGCGCCTACTGGCGTGCGCGCGAGGACGCGGACGAATATCCCGACGAGTTCGTGCAGGCGCTAACGGAGGCGGGCTACCTGGCGGCGCTGATCCCGGAGGCGTATGGCGGCTCCGGCCTGCCACTGCGCGCCGCCTCGGTGATCCTGGAGGAGATCCACGCCTCCGGCTGCAACGCCGCCGCCTGCCACGCCCAGATGTACATCATGGGCACATTGCTGCGCCACGGCAGCGACGAGCAGAAGGCGCGCACCCTGCCCGATATCGCCGCCGGCAGGCTGCGCCTGCAAGCCTTCGGCGTCACCGAACCGACCACCGGCTCCGACACCACGCAACTGAAGACCCGCGCCGTGCGCGACGGCGACTACTATGTCCTCACGGGTCAAAAGGTGTGGACCTCACGCGCGCTGGCCTCGGACTTGATGCTGGTGCTGGCGCGCACGACGCCCGTCGAGGAGACGACACGGCGCGCCGACGGCCTGTCGGTGTTCCTGATCGACATCCGCGACGCCGTGGGCGAGGGGCTGGAGATCCGCCGGCTGCCGGCGATGATCAACCACCAGACGACCGAGGTCTTCTTCGACGAGCTGCGCGTGCCCACTGACAATTTGATCGGCGAGGCCGGCCAGGGCTTCCGCTATATCCTCGACGGTCTCAATGCCGAGCGTATCCTGATCGCCGCCGAATGCGTCGGCGATGCGCGATTCTTCATCGACAAGGCAGTGGCCTACGCCCGCGAGCGCGTCGTCTTCAACCGGCCTATCGGCCAGAACCAGGGCATTCAATTCCCGATCGCGCGCGCATACGCCGATATGAGGGCTGCGGACATGATCAACCGCAGTGCGGCGGCGCTGTTCGATGCCGGCCGGCCGTGCGGCGAAGTGGCGAACATCGCCAAGCTCCTGGCAGCCGACGCGTCCTGGCGCGCGGCGGAGGCATGCATGCAGACCCATGGCGGTTTCGCCTTCGCGCGCGAGTACGACGTCGAGCGCAAGTGGCGCGAAACGCGGCTGTATCAGATTGCGCCGATCTCGACCAACCTGATCCTGAGCTATCTCGGCGAGCATGTGCTCGGCATGCCACGCTCCTATTGAGGTGGTGCCAAGGCCGGGGCGGCGAGGTTCGCCGCCTACCGTCAACTGGGCGGTACGGGGCCGGCATCGCGCTGTTTGCGCGCCGGCGTGCCGGCCGGCTAAATAGGTCGGTCATGGGTGCCGATTGGTCCGAGGCGGCGTTTGAGCGCCTGCGCGAGCACGGGGTCGGCATCTTGGCTCATGTCCCCGACGCAGGGCTCGCGCGCCTCATCCGCGCCTGCGAGGCCGATGCCACCATTTGCACGGTGACGCTGACCAGTGAAGAGGAGGGCGTGGGGCTCGCCGCCGGTGCGTGGCTCGGGGGCGTCAAGAGCGCCGTCCTGATGCAGAGCAGCGGCGTCGGCAATATCGTCAACGCCGTCGCCTCCCTCACCCGGGCGTGCCGCTTGCCCCTGTTCCTGATCGTCGCCATGCGCGGCCAGTGGGGCGAGACCAATCCCTGGCAGATCCCCATGGGCCAGGCCGTGCCCGAGGTGCTGGCGGCGTTGGGCGTGGTCGTCCACGAGGTCGAGCGCGCCGAGGATGCCGGCGATGCGGTTGGCGCCGGGCTGCGCACGGCCTACGCCAGCAACGCGGCGGCGGCGGTGCTCATCGGCCAGCGGACGATCGGCGCCAAGCCGTTCGTGTCCGGCGGCGGCGATGGCTGAGCCGCGCCTGCCGCGCCGCCGCGTGCTGGCGACGGTCCTCGCGGATCGCGCCGACACCCTGATCGTCGCCGGCCTGGGCTCGCCGGCCTGGGATCTGTTCGCGCTCGGCGACCGGGCCGAGAACTTCTACCTCTGGGGTGGCATGGGCCTGGCCGCCATGACCGGGCTCGGCCTCGCAATGGCGGCGCCGGCACGGCGAGTGGTGGTCATTACGGGCGATGGCGAGATGCTTATGGGCCTCGGATCCCTGGCGACCATCGCCGTCCAGCGGCCGCCCAATCTCGCCATCATCGTCCTCGACAATCAACACTATGGCGAAACCGGCATGCAGACGAGCCACACGGCCGCCGGCACCGATCTGACGGCGATCGCTCGCGGGGCGGGAATTCCAGTCGTGCTCACGGTCGCCGACGAAGCGTCGCTGGGCGAGCTGCGCGTTGCGGTGCGCGACGCCTCCGGCCCGGTGTTCGCCCACGTCGCGGTGGCGGTGGAAGACTTCCGGCCGGCCTATCCGCCCCGCGACGGCGCCTACCTCAAGCACCGGTTCCGCGCCGCCCTGCTCGGCGAGGCGGCGGCGGTCGACCAATAGGAAATTTGCCTCACGCGCCGACAGGCGCGCGCCGGCCGACAGCCGGCTATCCCGGCGGGTTCGCCTCGTCGGGCGGGCCGCGCCCGGCCTCGGCCATGCGGCTCAGGAGCTCATCGACGCGCCGGCGCTCCGCCGCGCCGATGCCGGATCCGGACTCGAGGGCGGCAAGGAAGATCTCCTCCAACTTCAAGGCCGCCTCGGAGACGCCCGAATAGCCGAAGGAGGCCCCGGAACCGGCCAGGCTGTGCGTTAGCCTGTGGGCCAGGTGTAGTTCGGAGGCGTCGCCATCATAGGCACGCCAGGCCTGGTCCAGTCGATCGATTCTGCCCTGCAGCTTGCTGCCGTATTTGCGGCGCAGGATCGCCAGTTTGCTCTCGCTCAGCTGCGACATGTCAGACTGCCAACTCGCGCCCCATTTGCCTGCGCACCATTCTTGCGCTTACCGCCACCCAGGCCCGTCATCGCGAGCGTCTCCCGCTTGCGCCGTTCATGCTAGGCCCGGCCCCTGTGGGCCCAGACCCGGCGCTTGCGATAGATGGTCGAATCGCTGATGCCGAGTTGCGCCGCCGCCCTGATCACGTTGCCGTCGCAAAGGAGTACGGCCTCCTCGATGAGATCCCTCTCCGCCATCCATAGGGGGCGAATGGCGTCGGCGGAATGGCCGCCCTCCGTTACCTCGGCCTCGGCATTCGACCGAGCCGCGCCGGATGGCTCGACGCCGTTGAGCGGCGGCGGCAGCATGGCCCGGGTCACGACCTCGCCGTCGTTCAGGACGACAATGTTGCGAATCACGTTCTGCAATTGGCGCACGTTGCCGGGCCAGCGATGGGCGCGCAGGGCCGCTTCCGCGTCCGGCGCGAACTCCCGAAAGCGGCGCCCCTCCTCCTTGGCGAATTTCGCCAAGCAGCGGCGGGCGATGAGCGGCACGTCATCGCCGCGCTGGCGCAGCGGCGGCAGGTCGATAGGCACCACGTGCAGGCGATAGAAGAGGTCCTCGCGGAACCGCCGCGACTCGACCTCGGCCTGGAGGTCGCGGTTGGTCGCACAGATGATGCGCACGTCCACCTTGATCTCGTTGCTGCCGCCGATCCTCTGGAACGTGCCGCCCTGCACGAAGCGGAGCAGTTTGGCCTGCAAGGCCGTGTCCATCTCACAGATCTCATCGAAGAACAGGGTGCCGCCGTCGGCGAGCGAGGCGGCGCCCTTGCGGTCGCCGGTGGCGCCGGTGAAGGCACCCTTCACATGGCCGAAGATCTCGCTCTCCATCAGATCCTTTGGAATTGCGGCACAGTTCACGACCACGAACGGCCCGTTGCTGCGCGGACTCATTCGGTAAATCGCCTCGGCGCACAGTTCCTTGCCGGTGCCGCTTTCGCCGGTGAC
>JAZFQY010000285.1:0-3473 GCA_036445355.1 Alphaproteobacteria bacterium | reverse complement strand
GTCGCTAAGATCGTAGCGCATGATCCAACTCCCATAGTTTGGAAGCTTGAATCACATCGCCTCGTGATCGCGCTACACATTTATGGGTTCACGGCCTAGAGCGGGTTGCCACGCAGAAACTGGAACTGACGTAGCTGGCGTTCGCCGGCGTCGCAGCCGACGCTCTCTGCCACCGCGACGTCATGGCGCAGCGACAGCGCAGCGAACTCCGCCGGCGCAAGCCCGGCGATCTCAAGGATCAGCTTGCTGCGGATGGCCTCGGCGAAATCCTCGATGTTCTCGGCGACGACAATGAATGCACCGGGTCCGCCGATTACGCACTCCCGGTAGTAGAGGTCGAGCCCCTTCATGATCGGGTAGCCGAACTGGTTCGGCCGGTCGTTCAGGATCGGCAGGCCGTTGATGGTGATGCCGGCGGCGACCGTGGCGTCGCGCGCATGGGTGACGAAATTGCCGCTGTTGTTCGGTCCGTCGCCGGAGATGTCGATCACCAGGCGCGTGCCCTCGAAGCCGTTGTCGCCGAACCTGGGCGTCGCGTAATCGATCAAAGCGCTAATCGAGGTGCGCCGCGCGGTGATGATGCCGGCGCGCGCCACCTGCATGGCGAAGGCGCGGGCGCTGCCCGCGTCGTGGATCAGTGTCCACTCCACCGCCGTCCTCTGGTAGTCGAAACCGGCCCACTCGATGTAAGTGGCGGCAATGCGGCCCAGCACTCCGGATTGGATGGCCAGCAGGATATTCGGATCGAGAATCGCCTGCACATAGCCGTCGCGTTGCAGCTGCGCCTCGTAGCTGTCGACGCTGCCGGAGACGTCGACCGCCAGCACCAGCTCAAGATCCACCGCCTGCTTGCCGGTCTCCGCGGCGACGGGAGCGGCGGCGAGCATCGCGGCGACCAACAAAATTGCGCGAATATCAGGCATTTCCGCCGGCATGTTTTTTCTCGGGGCTCGAGTCTCCAGCCGCGATCATAGCACTGTAGGCGCGGACGGCTCGTGGCGCCCTATTCGGCCACCGCCGCGGCGGGCGTGCGGACCGCTTCGGCGGCGCCTGCTGCCCGCATCCCGTCGAGCGCCCGGTCGAGGGCGTCGCCCTCCGGGTCGACGAGGGCCGCCCGGCACAAACGTCCGATCCGCGCCTGCTCCTGGCGGAAGCGATACATGCCCCAGCGCCAGCGCCGCCATGGCGATCGGGACCCACCGATTGCGTCTCTTGCCCGCTTCCCGTGTGCCGGATTTTTTTAAATTGGCGGGCCACCCTACAGGCTTCGCCCGGGCAGTCGATCGGGCCCCCAGCATGGGACTGGCCGGCCGTTCGTGATAGGGTGCGCGCGATCGAACGCCTTAATCATGGACCGTTTGCCTATGAGCGTCCTGGACATCGCCGCCCGCGCCACAGGCGCGCCGACGAAGCAGGACATCGCCACCCTGTGCGCCATCGAGCGCAAGGTGCTGTGGCTCGCCTGCTGGATGATCCACAACGCCAACCACCTGCGCCCCGGGCGCGACGGGCTCAAGGTCGGCGGCCATCAGGCCTCCTGCGCCTCGGTCTCGACCCTGATGACGGCCCTCTACATGAACGTGCTCAGGCCCGAGGACCGGGTGGCGGTGAAACCGCACGCCTCGCCGGTCTTTCACGCCATCCAGTACCTGTTCGGCAACCAGAGCGTCGATGCCCTGAAAGGCTTCCGGGCCCTGGGCGGGGCGCAGTCCTATCCCTCGCGCACCAAGGACAGCGACGACGTGGACTTCTCTACCGGCTCCGTCGGCCTCGGCGTCGCCACGACCTTGTTCGCCGCGCTGGTGCAGGACTACATCCGCCTGCACGAGCTCGGCCCGCGCCGGGCGCCGCGCGGCCGCATGGTCGCCGTGGTCGGCGACGCCGAGCTCGACGAGGGCAACGTCTTCGAGGCCCTGTACGAGGGTTGGAAGCACGATCTGCGCGACCTGTGGTGGGTGATCGACTACAACCGGCAGAGCCTCGATGGCGTCATCAACGAATTCCTGTTCCAGCGCTTCCAAGATTTCTTCCGCTCCCTGGGCTGGACCATCGTCACTCTCAAATACGGCAAGCGCATGCAGAGGGCCTTCGAGGGCCCGGCCGGCGGTGCGCTCAAGCAGTGGATCGACGACTGCCCGAACCAGCTCTACGCCGCCCTTACCTTCAAGGGCGGCGGCGCCTGGCGCGAGGCCCTGAAGCGCGACCTCAAGGGCACGCGCGGCTTGAAGGAGCTCCTCGACAGCCGCGACGACGATGACTTGCACGGTCTCATGACCAATCTGGGCGGGCACGACATGGAAAGCGTGCTCGAGGCATTCCACGGCGTCGCCGACGACACGCCGCACTGCTTCGTCGCCTACACCATCAAGGGTTACGGGCTTCCCCTCGCCGGCCACAAGGACAACCACGCGGGGCTGATGACGGTGGAGCAGATGGCCACATTCCGCGCCGCCCACCGCGTCGCCGAGGGTGAGGAATGGTCGCCGGTCGCCGGGCTCGATATGACACCCGAGGAGGTCGATCGCTTCCTGGACGCGGTGCCGTTCAAGCGCCGCCGGCCACGGGCCGGGAGTGCGCGCAAGGTCGCCGTCGGTGGGATCGCCGCGCCTAAGGCCAAGACCACCTCCACCCAGGAGGCGTTCGGGCGCATTCTCACCGCCCTCGCTCGGCGCGACGACGAGCTGGCGCGGCGCATCGTCACCACCTCGCCCGACGTCACCGTCTCCACCAATCTCGGCGGCTGGGTCAACCAGCGCGGCGTCTTCCACCGCACCCAGCAGGCCGACATCTTCCGGCAGCAGAACGTGGCCTCGCCCCAGAAATGGGAGCAGGCGCCGGCGGGACAGCATATCGAGCTCGGCATCGCGGAGAACAATCTGTTCCTGCTGCTCGCCGCCTTGGGGCTTTCGCACAGCCTGTTCAGCGCCCGGCTGTTGCCGGTGGGCACGCTTTACGACCCGTTCATCTGCCGCGGGCTCGATGCGCTCAACTACGCCTGCTATCAGGACGCGCGCTTCATCGTCGTGGGCACGCCCTCGGGCATCTCCCTGGCACCCGAGGGCGGCGCCCACCAGTCCATCGGCACGCCCTTGATCGGCATGGCCCAGGATGGCCTCGCCGCCTTCGAGCCGGCCTTCGCCGACGAGCTGGCGGCGATCCTGGCCTGGTCCTTCGACTACATCCAGCGCGACGGCAGCGGCCACTCCGAGATCGACTGGCTGCGCGACGTCGAGGGCGGCTCGGTCTATCTGCGCCTATCGACGCGGCCGATCGCCCAGCCCGAGCGCAGTTTCGACGACGCGATCAGGGGCGGCGTCATCGCCGGCGGCTACTGGCTCGAGGCGCCGGCACCGGGCGCATCGATCGCCATCGTCTATTCGGGCGCGGTGGCGCCCGAGGCGCGGGCGGCGTGGCAACAACTGGTCGAGGAAATGCCGGGCGCCGGCCTGCTCGCCATCACTTCCGCCGACCGT
>JAZFQY010000284.1:0-2890 GCA_036445355.1 Alphaproteobacteria bacterium | reverse complement strand
CTCATGCCATCACGCCCGGGCGCGCTTGCCGGCCTTGCCGGCGGCACCCTTCGGCGCCACGGCGCGGCGCCCGACGCTAGTGTAGTAGAAACCCGCCGCCGCCATCTCCTCGGGATCGTAGATGTTGCGCAGGTCGATGAGCACCGGCGTCCGCAAGGACCGGCGCACGCGGCCAAAGTTCAGGGCGCGGAACTCGTTCCACTCGGTAATGATGACAAGGGCGTCGGCGCCCCGCATGGCCTTGTAGGCGTCGCCGCACCAATTGACCCCCTCCAGCACGGCCTGCGCCTCGGTCTCGCCGGCGGGGTCGAAGGCGCGCACCTCGGCCCCTTCCTCCTGCAGACGC
This sequence comes from Alphaproteobacteria bacterium, assembly GCA_036445355.1. Classification (GTDB taxonomy): domain Bacteria; phylum Pseudomonadota; class Alphaproteobacteria; order UBA6615; family UBA6615; genus JAZFQY01. Next base: position 2,544 of record JAZFQY010000284.1, on the reverse strand, counting down.
GAAATGATGGTCAGGCTCGGCGCCTCGCGCACGTCGTCGGTGTTGGGCTTGAATGTGACCCCAAGCACGGCGATTGTCTTGCCGGCGACGGTGCCGCCGCAGGCGGCGATGATCTTCTCCGCCATGCGTGCCTTGCGCGCCTCGTTGACCGTGTTCACGGTCTCGACGACGGAGACCGGTGCGCCGGCGTCGCGCGCGGTGTGGGCAAGGGCGCGGGCGTCCTTGGGAAAGCACGAGCCGCCGAAGCCCGGACCCGCATGCAGGAACTTGCGGCCGATGCGGCCGTCGAGGCCGATCGCCGTGGCGACGTCCTGCACGTCGGCGCCGAGCTTCTCGCACAAATCGGCGATCTCGTTGATGAAGGTGACCTTGGTGGCGAGAAAGCAGTTGGCGGCGTACTTGATCATCTCGGAGGATTCGGGCGAGGTGAAGACCATCGGCGTCTCGGTCAGGTACAAGGGCCGGTAGAGCCGGCGCATGACCTCTCGCGCCCGTTCGCTGTCGGCCCCGATCACCACCCGGTCCGGGCGCATGAAGTCGCCGATCGCCGAGCCCTCGCGCAGAAACTCGGGATTCGACACCACGTCGAAGTCGGCGTCGGGCCGTGCCTCGCGGATGATGCCGGCGACCTCGCGTCCGGTGCCCACCGGCACCGTCGATTTGGTGACTACCACCGTGTAGCCGTCGAGGGCGGCCGCGATCTCGCGCGCGACACCGCGGACATAGGTCAAATCGGCATGGCCGTCGCCGCGGCGCGACGGCGTACCGACGGCGATGAACACCGCCTCGGCGGCGGCAACGGCGGACGCCAGCTCGGTCGTGAACGACAACCGCCCGGCGTGCACGTTGGCCTCGACCAGGCGCTCGAGGCCGGGCTCGTAGATCGGCATCTTACCGGCCTTGAGCCGGGCGACCCGGTCCGCGTCCTTTTCGACGCAGGCGACGTGCCAGCCGAATTCGGAAAAACACGCGCCCGAAACGAGCCCGACACAGCCGGCGCCGATCATCGCGATTTGCATGGCAGTTCCCCTTTCGGTCGGTGGTGGTGAGCGCTCGGCCGCGCCTAGTCGGCAGCCGGTGCGGGCGCCGGCGCGTCCGCATAGGCGCGCAGTAAACGGCGCAAGTCGGCGCTCAACTCGTCGCGTTCCAGCGCATAGGCGATGTTGGCCTCGAGGAATCCCAGCTTGTCGCCGCAGTCGAAGCGGCGCCCCTCGAATCGCAGGCCATGGAAGGGCTGGTGTCCAATCAGCTGCGCCATGGCGTCGGTGAGTTGGATCTCGCCGCCGGCACCGGGCCGGCAGGCGTCGAGGTGGGCGAAGACCTGCGGCTGCAGGATGTAGCGGCCGATGACGGCCAAGCGCGAGGGCGCCGACCCCGGCGCCGGCTTTTCCACCAAGCCCTCGACCGGCACCCGCCGGCCGCTCGCTCCGCCGGCGTCGATGACGCCGTAGCGGGCGGTTTCGGCCTGCGGCACCTCCATGGCGGCGATGACGTTGCCGCCCTCTTCCTCATAGACGGCGGTCATCTGTTTCAGGCACGGCGTCCGGCTCAGGATCAGGTCGTCGGCGAGCAGCACGGCGAAGGGCTCGTCGCCGACAAGCCTGCGCGCGCACCACACGGCGTGGCCAAGGCCGCTTGGCTCGCCCTGCCTGGTATAGGCGACCCGCCCCGCGCGCGGCACCCAGGTCTGCAGCGCCGCCAACGCCTGGTGTCGGCCGCGTGTCTCCAATATGTGCTCCAGCTCGTAGGAGCGGTCGAAGTGGTCCTCGATCGCCTGCTTGCCGCGGCCGGTGACGAAGATGAATTCCTCGATCCCGGCCGCCGCCGCCTCCTCCACCGCATACTGGATGAGCGGCTTGTCGACCACCGGCAGCATCTCCTTTGGCAGGGCCTTGGTCGCGGGCAGGAACCGCGTGCCCAGGCCGCCCACCGGGAAGATCGCCTTGCGTACAGGTACCGTCATTTCGTGCCCGCCCGTCGCCGCCTCGGGCGGTTGTGCCACAGCCCCCGCGCCCGGTGCAAGCGGGCCGCTTGACACTCGGCCGCATGGGGCGGGTCGGTGGGTTCAGCCCCTCCCCCTAATACCAACGGACGCTGATATTGACCCATTTCACCGGAGCGATTTTGGCCGCCAGATAGGAGCGAGTTGCGTCGTAGTGCCGGCCACTTCAAGCAACGAGCGACGCCTCTGGCGGCAAATAGCGCCCGGCCTTCGGTGGGGCAAATCGGCCCGCCGGGTGCGTTGCGGCGCTCGCCCGATGTCCCCGCATCGCGCTTCGCGCCGCGCCTGCCCGGACCGACCGATTTGCGCCCATGAAATGGGTCAATATCAACGACCGTTGGTATAACCTCCTCTGACCTGGGGAGCGGCCCGTAGGGGCCGGTTTCATACCGGCCTCTCCGAAGACGACCGACCCCAATCTGCTCGATGAGAGAAAGTGGGATCGAGGCTAATAGCGCGCATGCGCGCGCCGGACACTGGTGTGATGGTTCCGAAGTTCGGAATAATTATTGTGCCGAACTTCGGAAGCTGAATCACACTAG
>JAZFQY010000283.1:0-2232 GCA_036445355.1 Alphaproteobacteria bacterium | reverse complement strand
GGCTCATTCGCTCCAGGTCCAGGGCATGTCCGGGGCGCGTTTGAGCTCCTCCAGGGAGGGCTGGGGCACGATCCGGCCCTGGCTCAGGAACGGGTCGGCGAAGTGGCGCGGGGCGCTGCCGCCGGGCTTCAGGATCGGCCGCCGGGAATACTGGGCCAGATAGGCGCGGCGCTGGCGCGGCGTGCGGTTGGGGCCGGAGCGGTGGAAGGTGGTGGAGGAGAAGACCGCCAAGCTGCCCGCCGGCATCACGACGGGAACGCCGGGGTCGGGACCGAAATAGCCGACCTTGTCGTTGCTGCCCGGCTGCAGCGCGTGTTCGACCCGGTGCCTCGTGCCGGCGCGGCCATAGGGCAGGACATAGATGGTGCCGTTGTCCTCGTCGACATCGTCCAGGGGGATCCACACGGTGTTGTAGGCCGGCGAGTCTTGGGGCAGGTAGCCGGCGTCCTGGTGCCAGCCTAGCTCCATTCCCACCTCCGGCCCTTTGACCACGAACTGTTCCAGGAACACATACGCTTCCTCGCCCAGGGTGGCGCGGCAGATCTCGGCCATGGCCTCGGAGAACAGGAATCCCGGCAGGCGGTCGCTCCTCTTGTATTGCAGGGGCACGATATAGCGCTGGCCGCGGTGGTTGAGCCCGATGGTATCGACCCCCTCTTCGTCCATTGCCCGCTCGACGATCGCCATGGCGCGCGCGCACTCCGCACGCAGCATGTCGATGTCGGCCTCGGGGATGACAGCCTCGAGGATGAAGTAGCCGTCCTCCCGGTACTGCCGGCGCTCCGCCGCGCCGATTTCGAGCCCGTCGATTGGGGTCATGATCCGGTTCTCGCCTCTCCCGGCAATTAAGCCCCAGCGCCGCCGGCACCTCAAGCCTCGCCCGCCGCCGCGACGAAGGCGGCGAGCCGGTCGGGATCCAGGCGCCCGTCGATCCGCACCCCGGTGCAGACATCGACCGCGTACGGCCGCACCTGGCGCACCGCCGCGGCCACATTGTCGGGGCGGAGGCCGCCGGCGAGATAGACTGGGCGGTCGACCGCCTCGACGACGGTGCGGCTGATCCGCCAGTCGTGGGTGCGGCCGGTGCCGCCAAGCTCCGGCACCGCCGCGCCGGGGTTGCCGGAATCGAGCAGCAGCGCATCGACGTCCCCGGCGACGGCGCGCGCCTCGTCGACCGCCCCTTCGTCCTGCACATGGATCACCTGCACCAGGGCGACGCCCGGCAGTTCGCGGCGCAAACGGGCGTGCGTACCCGGTGGCAAGGCATCCACGAGCTGCAGCGTGGCGACCCCACACGCCCGCTGCTGGGCCACGATCGCGTCCGCGTCGCGGGCGCTGGTCAGGAGAAAACTCGCGATGCCCGGCGGGATCGCCGCCGCGATCTTGCGGATCCTGTCATCGTCAATGACGCCGAATCCGCTGGGCATGGCGGACACCAGCCCCAGGGCCGAGGCACCGTGGGCGATCGCCAGGCGCGCCTCGTCGACGCTTTGCATGCAGCAGATCTTGATCTTGGGGCGCGCCATGGCCGCGGACATTGCTTCAGGCTACGCCGCCGGGCGGCGGCCGAAATAGGCGTCGTCGAGCATTTGGCGCACGCTCGCGAAGTCCACTTTGCGCGGGTTCCAATTCGTCGCCGCCACGGTCAGGCGCGCCGCCTCGTCCAGGTCGGCCTCGGCCATGCCCAGCTCCTGAAGGCTTGCCGGCGCGCCGAGGGCGCGCGCCAGGTCGTAGACCGCGCCCGCCGCATCGTCGGCCCCGAGCGCCCGGCGGATGGTCGCCATCGCCTCGGGCGCCGCGTCTGCGTTGTAGGCGACGGCGTGGGGCAGAACGACCGCGTTCGACTCGCCGTGGGCAAGGCCGTGGCGGCCGCCGAGCACGTGGCACGCCTTGTGGTGGATGGCGATGCCGACGAGGCCGATGACGCCGCCGCCGAGGAAGGCGCCATAGAGGGCCTGGGTGCGCGCGGCCATGTCGTCGGGCCGCGCGACGCTGCCCGGAATGCCCGTCGCAAGGGCGCGCAGGCCCGCCTCCGCCATGAGCCGTGCCACCGGGTTGGGGCGCTCGGGATAGAGCGCCTCGACGCAGTGGGCGAGGCCGTTTATGCCGGAGGTCGCCGTCAGGTGCGGCGACAGCCCGTAACAACGTTACCGCGCTCTTGGCAACGCCGAACTGTTTTGCCAAGAACGCGATCAGGTGGGCATTGGCACGACCATCTACTGGCGACGCGGT
>JAZFQY010000282.1:0-7019 GCA_036445355.1 Alphaproteobacteria bacterium | reverse complement strand
GCCTTGGGCGCCGGCCTCACCCTCGTCGGCGCGGACGCGGTGAGCAATGCCGTCGTCCAAGTAGGGTTTCAGGCCGTGCTCGGTTTCATCGGAAATGACCTGCGCCGCCGCGACCTCGCCCGGCGCGGCCTGGTCGGGGCGGGTGTCGTTGCCGGGCGCCGCCGCACGGATGCCGAGTTTCGCTATTTCGCCGCCCGCGCCGGCACCTTCGCTCCGGCGCCATGAGCGTCGTCGCCATCATCGACTACGGCTCCGGCAATCTGCGCTCGGCGGCGAAGGCGTTCGAGCGCGCGGCGCGCGAGGCCGGCCTGGACCGCGACGTGCGCGTAACCGCCGATCCTGAAACCGTGGCCGCGGCCGAGCGCGTCGTGCTGCCGGGGGTCGGCGCCTTCGCCGACTGCAAGCGCGGCCTCGACGCGGTCGCCGGCATGCCGGCGGCACTCGCCGACGCCGTGGTCGAGCGCGGCCGGCCGTTCCTCGGCATCTGCGTCGGCATGCAGCTCATGGCGACGCGCGGGCGCGAGCACGCGGAGACCCCGGGTTTGGGCTGGATCGCGGGCGAGGTGGTGGCGCTCGCGCCCGCCGACCCGGCGCTCAAGGTGCCGCATATGGGCTGGAACGAGCTCGAAATCGTCGACCCAGCGCACCCGGTGCTCGCCGGGCTGGGAGCGGCGGCGCACGCCTATTTCGTCCACGGCTATCACTTCGCGGCGACGGACCGGGCGCACGTACTGGCCGAGACGGACCATGGCGGACCCGTCGCCGCCATGGTCGGGTGCGAGAATATGGTCGGCACCCAGTTCCACCCGGAGAAGAGCCAGGCGGCGGGCTTGCGCCTGATCGCCAATTTCCTCGACTGGCGGCCATGAGCCGCGGCAGGAGTAGCGGCATGTCGGAGATCAAGGTGGAGATAAAAGTCGAGCGGCTGCGCCAGCTGCGCAACAACGATCTGGCCGAGCTGTGCGACGCGGCCGAGGCCGCCATCGTGGCCGGCGGCGGCTTCGGCTGGCTCAGCCCGCCCGACCGGGACGTGATGGAGTCCTACTGGCGCGGCGTGTTCCTGATCCCGGAAGTGACGGTCTTCGTCGGCCGGCTGGACGGTGTCATCGCCGCCTGCCTACAGCTCGCCCGCCCGCCACGCAATGCCGAAGCGCGGGCCCATGCCGCCAACATCAGCACCTTCTTCATCGCCCCCTGGGCGCGCGGCCACGGCCTCTCCCATCCGCTGCTCGACGCGGCCGAGGAGGCGGCGCGGCGCGAGGGGTTCACGGTGGTCAATCTGGACGTGCGCGAGACCCAGAGCCGCGCCATTCACCTGTTCGATGCGCGCGGTTACGAGCGCTGGGGCAGGCACCCGCAATACGCCCGCGTCGGCGGCACCTATGTCGCCGGCCTCTACTACACAAAGGTGCTGTCGCCGTGATCCTGTACCCCGCCATCGACCTGAAAGATGGCGCGTGCGTGCGGTTGCTCCGCGGTGAGATGGATCGGGCGACGGTGTACGGCGCCGACCCCGGCGCCCAAGCGCGAGTGTTCGCCGGGGCCGGTTGCGCCTGGCTGCACGTGGTCGATCTCGACGGCGCCGTTGCCGGGCGGTCGGTGAACGGTGACGCAGTGGCGGCGATCCTGGCCGCGGTTACGATCCCGGTGCAGCTCGGCGGCGGCATCCGCGACCTGGAGACGGTGGAGCGCTGGCTCGCCGCCGGCGTCGCCCGTGTCGTCCTCGGCACCGCGGCGGTCAAGGCGCCGGATCTCGTGCACGAGGCCTGCCGGTGCCATCCCGGCCAAATCGCGGTCGGCATCGATGCCCGCGCCGGGGTCGTCGCCGTCGAGGGCTGGACCGAGAGCGCCGCCGTGAGCGCGCGCGCGCTGGCGGCAGGCTTCGCCGACGCGGCGGCGATCGTCTACACCGACATCGAGCGTGACGGCGCGCTCACCGGCGTCAATGTGGAGGCGACGGCCTCGTTGGCCGAGGCGGCGCCCGTGCCGGTGGTCGCCTCGGGCGGGGTCGCGTCCCTCGACGATCTCGAGCGCCTGAAGGAGCACGCCGCGGCCGGCATCGCCGGCGTTATCTGCGGCCGCGCCCTCTATGACGGGCGCCTCGACCTGCGCGAGGCGCTGGCGCTGCTCGAAGATTGAGCCGATGCTGAAGGTGCGCATCATTCCCTGTCTCGACGTCGACGCGGGGCGCGTCGTCAAGGGCGTCCGCTATGTCGATCTGCACGACGCCGGCGATCCTGTCGAGCAGGCGCGCGTCTACGACCGCGATGGCGCCGATGAGCTGTGCTTCCTCGATATCACCGCCAGCCACGAGAACCGCGATATTCTGTTCGACGCCGTCAGGCGCACGGCGGAGGAATGTTTCATGCCGCTCACTGTCGGCGGCGGCGTGCGCACCCTGGAGGACATTCGCAGCCTGCTGCTTGCCGGTGCGGACAAGGTCTCCATCAACACCGCCGCCGTTGCCAATCCCGACTTCGTGCGCCGGGCGGCGGAGAAGTTCGGCACCCAGTGCATCGTCGTCGCCATCGACGCCAAATCCCTGGGTAACGCGAGCTGGGGCGTCTTCACCCATGGCGGCCGCAAGCCTGCCGGCCTCGACGCCGTCGACTGGGCACGGCGCATGACCGCGTCGGGTGCGGGCGAGATCCTGCTCACTTCCATGGACCGCGACGGCACCAAGGAGGGCTACGACTTGGCGCTCACCCGCGCCATCGCCGACGCGGTGCCGGTGCCGGTGATCGCATCCGGCGGCGTCGGCGGCCTCGACCATCTGGTGGCGGGGGTGCGCGACGGCCATGCCTCGGCGGTGCTGGCGGCGTCGATCTTCCATTTCGGCACCCATTCCATCGCCGAGGCGAGGCGGCACATGGCGGCCGCCGGCCTGCCGGTGCGGCCGTAGGCACATGGCCACCGTCTATCTGCTCAGACACGCCAAGGCGGCGGCGGGGACGCCGGACCGTGACCGACCCCTCACGCCGGAGGGGTGCCACGCGGCGGCGGAGATGGGCAGGGAGATGGCGGCACGCGGCCTCGCGCCCGACCTCGTCCTGTGCTCCGCCGCCAGGCGCGCCGTCCAGACCTGGGAGGCGTTGCGGCCCAACCTCGAGACCGCGCCCCGGGTCGCGGTCGAGGACGAGCTTTATTCGTGCGGCGCGCCGGCCCTCCTCGACCGGCTGCGGCGCCTCGAGGCAGAGGTGGAGCGCGCGCTGGTGGTGGCGCACAACCCGGACATCCAGGAGCTGGCGGTGAAGCTGGCCGGCGAGGGGCCGGCGACGGAGCGTTCGCGCCTGCGCCGGAAGTTTCCCGCCGGCGCGCTGGCCGCCTTCGACGCGCCCGGTTGCGCCTGGCGCGACCTCGACCGGGCGCGGCTTGTGTTCTTTGCGCTACCGAAATAGGGTGCCGGCCGCGCCCATCGCGGGCGGGAGGAGACTTCCGTGAGCGACACCGACACCGGCGCCTGCCTCGATGCGCTCTACGCCGTCATCGAAAGCCGCCGCGGCGCCGACCCCAAGGATTCGCGCACTGCCAAACTGTTCGCCAGGGGCACGGCGAAGATCGCCCAGAAGGTGGGCGAGGAGGCTGTGGAGACGCTGATCGAGGCGGTGCGCGGCGACAAGAAGGCGCTCGTGGGCGAGAGCGCCGACCTCCTTTATCATCTGCTGGTGTTGTGGGCCGCGGCGGGTGTCGCACCCAAGGAGGTGTGGGCGGCGCTGGCGGCGCGGCGCGGCATCCCCGGCGTCGCCGCCGAGGCGGCGCGCAAGCATCGGCAAGATCTCGGGGGAACATGATGGCCTACGACGACGGCAACATTTTCGCCAAGATCCTGCGCGGCGAGATCCCGTGCAACAAGGTCTATGAGGACGCGCACGCGCTGGCCTTCCACGACATCAACCCGCAGACAAGGGTGCACGTGCTGGTCATCCCGAAGGGGCGCTACGTCTCCTCCGACGACTTCGCGGCCGAGGCCCCGGACGCCGAGATCGCCGGCTTCGTGCGCGCCGTCGGCAAGGTGGCGCGCGGGCTGGGCGTCACGGAAAGCGGCTACCGCATCCTCGCCAACCACGGCGTCGATGCCCACCAGGAGGTGCCCCATTTCCACGTCCACCTGTTCGCCGGCCAGGATTTGGGCCGCATGGTCACGCCGCCCGGGAAATGAGGGAGCCGGCGGCGCCAAATGAATTTGGTATGGGCCTGAATGGCCGCAGAGTACGTTGAGGCATTACAGTCCTTGCTAGAGCGGGTGAGGTCCGCCCTGGGCCCGGATGTTGCCGTCGAGTGCAGGCATTTTTTCGGCGGTGCCGCCGCCTACGCCGACGGGCGGATATTCATGACCCTGACGCCGGCCGGGCTGGCGCTCAAGCTGCCCGAAGATGCGCGCGCCGCCTTGATGGCACGCGGCGCGTCGGCGCTGCGGTACTTTCCGAAAGGCCCGATCAAAAAGGACTACGTGGTCATACCCGACAGCCTCGCCGACGACGATGGCACCCTGGCGGCTTGGATCGGGCAAACCATCGGCTTCTCCCAGAGTTCACCGAAGTCGCGCAGGGCCAAGTGACTCGACGAATCTGCTCTAGCCCCATACATCTCGCGCTATCTCGGCGACCAGCTGAAGCTTCCGCCTCTGATCCTCCACCGACAAGTCGTTGCCGACGATCGAGGTGGCGAACCCGCATTGGGGACTGAGGGCGAGCCGGTCCTTGGCGACGTAGCGCGCCGCCTCGCTTATGCGCCGGGCGAGAGCCGCAGGATCCTCGAGCGCCGGCCGCTTGGTGGAGACGAGCCCGAGCACCACCATGCGGTCGTCGGGGACGTGGGAGAGCGGCGCGAACGAGCCCGAGCGCGCGTCGTCGTATTCGAGCAGCAGCCGGTGGGCGCGGATGCCCCGGAAGATCGGCTCGGCGATCGCCTCGTAGCCGCCGGCAACCAGCCAGCGGCTGCTCTGGTTGCCGCGGCAGAGGTGGAAGCCGAAGGTGACGCCGGGGATATCCGCCATGACCGCGTTGTCGAGCGCGATGCCGCGGTCGAGCCACTGCGCCAGCGTCCAGCCGCGGGATTCGTAGAAGGCGCGGGTGCCCGGGTCGAGCAGCAGGGGATAGTGGGGGGCGTCGATCTGGATGTAGCCGGCGCCGAGGGCGGCCAGCTCCTCGACCTCCTGGCGCAGGATCCGCACCACGTCGGCGAGGAAGCCGTCGAGGGTCGGATAGGCGCGGGCCGAGACCTCCGGCGACCAGAAATTGACGAAGAGCCCCGGACTCGGCAGCGTCACCTTGGGGATGCATCGCGTGCGGTCGCGGAGATACACGAACTCGTCGGCCGAGAGGCTGCGCCTGCGGACGAGCCTGTCCACGACCCCGAGATCGGTGGGACGCTCGCGCCGCCGGTCCTCGGCCCCGTCGACGCCGTGCCACTCGCCCCAGAGAAAGGCGTCCAAATCCCAGCGGCCGAAGCCGTCGACCGCCTCGGTCATCTGGCTCTGGAACGACAGGCGCCGCATCTCGCCGTCGGTGACGATGTCGAGCCCGGCGTCCTCCTGCAGTTCGACGGCCCGGTCCACCGCCCGGTCCTCGATCGCCTTGAATGCAGCTTGGTCCAGGCGCCCGGCAGCCAGCGCCTCGCGCGCCCGCAGCAGTTCGGGCGGGCGCAGCAGGCTGCCGACGACGTCGGCGCGGGCGGTGATCATGGCGTCACCATGTATGCGGCGGGCCTGATATGCCTACCGCCCCGGGGCGATGCGGCGGTAGGAGAGCGCCTCGGCGACGTGCAGGCGGGCGACGCCGTCGGCGCCCGCGAGGTCGGCGAGGGTGCGTGCCACGCGCATGACCCGGTGATAGCCGCGGGCGGTGAGCCTGAGGCGCCCGCTGGCCTCGCTCAATAGGGCGCGGCCGCCCTCGTCGGGGGTGGCGACCGCATCCAGGAGCTCGCCGTCGGCTTCTGCGTTGAGGCGCAGGCCGTGCGCGGCGTAGCGCGCGCCCTGCACCTCGCGTGCCCGTGCCACGCGCGCGGCCACCTCGGCGCTCGCCTCGGCCGGCGGCGGCAGGTCGAGGTCGGCCGGGCTGACCGAAGGCACGTCGACATGGATGTCGATGCGGTCGAACAATGGCCCGGAGATCCGCGCCTGATACTCGAGGGCGCATTTCGGCACCCGCGGACAGGCCAACGCCGGGTCGTCCAGATAGCCGCAACGGCACGGATTCATCGCCGCCACCAGCTGTACCCGCGCCGGGTAGGTGACGTGGTAGTTGGCGCGTGCCACCACGGCGCGCCCGGACTCCAGCGGCTGGCGCAGGGACTCCAGGGTCTGGCGGTTGAACTCCGGCAGTTCGTCCAGGAACAAGACCCCGTGATGGGCGAGGCTGATCTCCCCCGGCTTGGCGCGCAGGCCGCCGCCCACCAGCGCCGGCAGGGAGGCCGAGTGATGCGGGTCGCGGAAGGGGCGCCGGCGCAGCAGCCCGCGCTCGGTGAGCATGCCGGCCAGGGAGTGGATCATGCTCACCTCCAGCGCCTCGGCCGGGTCCAGGGGCGGCAGCAGGCCGGCCAAGCGCTGGGCGAGCATGGACTTGCCCGCACCCGGCGGGCCGATCATCAGCATGTGGTTGACGTGGAGACCTGAAGTGTGATATGATGCCCTGGCATCACACCGAGGATGGATCATCATGGCCACCAAAGCCTACAGCTACGTCAGGTTCTCGACCCCGGAGCAACAGCGTGGCGACAGTTGGCGCCGGCAGACCGCGATGGCGCAAGAGTACGCCAAGCAGCACGGTCTAGAGCTGGACCAATCTGTCACCTTCGAGGACTTAGGTGTATCCGGCTATCGTGGCAGTAACGTGGCCACCGGCAAACTGGGGGCCTTCTTCGAGGCCGTCGAAAGCGGCCTGGTCGAGGCGGGGAGCTACCTACTGGTCGAGAACCTGGACCGTATCAGCCGGCGGACGCCAAGAAAGGCCGCCAGGGTCCTTGAGGATATCGTTGAACTGGGGATCACCGTCGTGACCCTGAGCGACGGCCACAAGCAC
>JAZFQY010000281.1:0-5774 GCA_036445355.1 Alphaproteobacteria bacterium | reverse complement strand
GGCCGCTTCCCTGAGCAGCGCCAAGGGCATCGTCGCGCTCACCTGGTAGGCCGGCCTCAGCATGCACCTGGCGGTGCAGTTGCAGCTTCAGTTCGCCAGGGTCGCGCCCGACACCCTGCTGCGCCCGGTTGCCGACGACGGCTTTTCCATGAGCCGCAAGCAGCTCGACTGGGAGCTGGAGTTCCTGTCGAGCATGGGTGCTTAATACCAACGATTCCTGATATTGACTCATTTCACCGAGGCGATTTTGGCCGCCAGATAGGAGCGAGTTGCGTCGTAGTGCCGGCCACTTCAAGCAACGAGCGACGCCTCTGGCGGCCAAAAGCGCCCGGCCTTCGGTGGAGTAAATCGGCCCGCCGGGTGCGTTGCGGCGCTCGCCCGATGTGGTGACATCGCGCTTCGCGCCGCGCCTGCCCGGCCGAGCCGATTTGGGCCCATGAAATGGGTCAATATCAGGGACCGTTGGTATGAACCCTTATCCGGTCATATTGACCGGATAAGGGTTTAGCGGCGCATCGGCGGTTCAACCCGGCCAGATGGCGGTGCCGAGGCCGGGCTCGGTGAAAATCTCCAACAGCAGCGCGTGCGGCGTGCGCCCGTCCATGATGACGGCGGCCTCCACCTGCCGCTCGACCGCGTGGATACAGGTTTCGATCTTCGGGATCATGCCGCCGGAGATAGTGCCGTCGGCGATCCTGGCGCGCGCTTGCGCAACCGTCATGTCGGTGATCAGCGCGTCGTCGCCGTCGAGCACACCGACAACGTCGGTCAGCATGAGAAGACGCGTCGCGCACAGCGCAGCGGCGATCGCCCCGGCCACCGTATCGGCGTTGATGTTGTAAGTCTCGCCCTGCGCGCCGGCGCCGATCGGCGCGATGACGGGCACGATGTCGGAGCGCTTGAGAGTCTCAAGCAGGTGCGGGTCGATGCGTTCGGGCTCGCCGACGAAACCGAGGTCGAGCACCCTCTCGATATTGCTGTCCGAGCGCCCCCGTGTGTGCCGGAGCCGGCGCGCCAGGATCAGGTTGCCGTCCTTGCCCGACAGGCCGACGGCGACACCGCCGGCCTCGCCAATGGCGGAGACGATCGCCTTGTTGATCGAGCCCGAGAGCACCATTTCGACGATCTCGACCGTCTCACGGTCGCTCACGCGCAGGCCGTCGACGAACTCGCTCTTGATCTTCAACCGTTCCAGCAGCCGCCCGATTTGCGGCCCGCCGCCATGCACCACGATCGGATTTATGCCCACCTGCTTGAGCAGCACCACGTCGCGTGCGAACGCGCGCGCGAGGGTGTCGTCGCCCATGGCGTGGCCGCCATACTTGATGACGAAGGTGCACCCGGTGAAGCGGCGCATGAACGGCAGCGCCTCGGACAACACGCCCGCCTGGGCGAGCTGCTCCTCGGTCGCGACCTTTTTCCGGCCCGGCATCGTCCCCCCTGGTTCCGGCGAGGTTAGCGGATCGGCTAGGGACGTGCCAGCGCGGCAAGCTCCGCCCGCAGCGCCGCCAGGCCGGTGCCGACGCGGGCGCTGGTCACCGCGACGTCCGGGAGCGCGGCGGCGTGGCGCGCCAGTGTCTGGGCGATGGCGGCCACCCGCCGGACCAACTCCGCCTCCGCCGCCTTGTCGGCCTTGGTCAGCACGATGCGGTAGGCGGTGCCGGCACGGTCCAGCAGCTCCATCATATCGGCGTCGCCGGGCTTGAGGCCGTGGCGGGCGTCGATCAAGAGGCAGCAACGGCGCAAGTCCGGCCGGCCGCGCAGATAGTCCTCGAGCAGCCTGGTCCAGGCGGCGGACTCGGTCTTCGACGCGCGTGCGTAGCCGATACCCGGCAAGTCGGCCAGCATCAGCCGGCCGCCCCGGCGGAAGAAGTTGAGCTGGCGCGTACGGCCCGGTGTGCGGCTGGTGCGTGCCAGGTTGCGCCGTCCGGTGAGGGCGTTAATCAGACTCGACTTGCCGACGTTGGAGCGACCGGCGAAGGCCACCTCGGGTAGGTCCGGAGCCGGCACGCCCGCAATGGACGCGGCGCCGGCAACGAAGACGCAGTCCTGGGCGAACAGGCGGCGCCCGGCCTCGATCTCAGCCGGCCGCGGCGCGGCGGCGGCGCTGTCGACCATCGTATCCGGGTGCGGTCATCGCCGGGCGCCGGGCTTGGCGGCGCCGTTGCCGGCGCCGCCGCGCCGGCGCGGCGCACCCTTCTTGCGCCGGCCCGTCTGGCCTTTCGCCGCCGTACCTTTTGCCGCGCGGGCCTTGCCGTCGGCGCCCTTTGCCGCGCGGGCCTTGCCGTCGGTGCCCTTTGCCGCGCGGGCCTTGCCGTCGGTGCCTTGTGCCGCGCCGTCGGCCTTGGCGGAGGCGGCCTTCCGGCGCCCGGCGCTGTTGCCGGCACGGCTGTGCGCGCCTGCTTTGGCGCCTGAGGCGGGCGCCGGTGCGGCGGCCGCCTGCACCTTGCCGCCGCCGATGGGCACACCCATGCGGCGCATGATCACGTATTGCTGTGCGATCGACAGGAGGTTGTTCCACGCCCAATAGATCACCAGCCCGGCCGGGAAGCGCGCCAGCAAGATCGTGAAGACTACCGGCATGAGCATGAACATCTTGGCCTGAATCGGATCGGCCGGCGCCGGGTTCAGCTTCATCTGCAGGAACATGGTGCCGCCCATGATCAGTGGCCAAATACCGAGCATGAGGAACGAAGGCGGATCCCAAGGGATGAGGCCGAACAGGGTGAAGATGTTGGTCGGGTCCTGCGCGGACAGATCCTCGATCCAGCCAAAAAACGGCGCGTGGCGCATCTCGATGGTGACGAACAGGACCTTGTAGAGGGCGAAGAACACCGGGATCTGAAGCGCGATGGGCAGGCAGCCGGAGACCGGGTTCACCTTCTCGCGCTTGTAGAGCCCCATCAGCTCCTGCTGCATCTTCTGCTTGTCTTCGCCGTAGCGCTCGCGCAGCTCGGTCATCTGTGGCTGCAGCGCCTTCATCCGGCTCATGGAGGCGTAGGACTTATTAGCCAGCGGGAAGAAGACGAGCTTGATCATGACCGTCAGCGCCAGGATGGCGAGGCCGAAATTGCCCAGCCACTCGCTCAAATACAGAAGGCCGAAGAACATCGGCTTGGTGATATAGAAGAACCAGCCGAAATCGATGGCCAGGTCGAAGCGGTCGATGCCCAGCTCGTCGCGGTAGCCGTCCAACAGCCGCGCCTCCTTGGCACCGGCGAACAGGCGCGCGCTGTACTCGATCTCGCCGCCGGGCGAAAGCGCCCGCCCGGCGCCCAGATAGTCGGTCTGGTAGGCATCGGCGTCGCCACCGGAATGGGTGAATCGCGCATTCAGCTCATCCGACTGTTCGGGGATAACGGCCGCCAGCCAGTATTTGTCGGTGATGCCGATCCAGCCGCCGGTGCTGTCGCTTTCGATGCGCCCCTCGTCCTGCAGGTCATCGTAGTCGACCTCTTCGAGGGTGCTGTTGAATACGCCCAGCGGACCTTCGTGCAGGATATAGAACCCGAGGGTGTCGGGCGTGCCGATGCGCCGCACCCGTCCGTAGGGAAACAGCGTCACCGGCGCGGTGCCCCGGTTCTGCACCCGGTCCGTAATCGTGAACATGTAGTTTGCATCGACCGCAATTTCGCGGCGGAAAAGGAGGCCGTCGGCGCTTTCCCAGGTGAGGGTCACCGGCGCATCTACACCGAGCGCGGTGCTGCCGCTCTGCCACGGAGTGTCGCCGCCGCCATACTGGCGCCCGGCTTCGTCGAGCCAGCCGAACTCGGCGAAATAGGGGTTGGGCGCTTGCATCGGCGACAGCAGCACGATCTCGGGGCTCTCGGCGTCCGTCGTCTCGCGATAGTCGGCGAGGGTGAGGTCGTCGATGCGCGCGCCGGTGAGGTTGATGGAGCCGTGCACCCGCGGCGCCTCGATCGGCAGGCGCCTTCCCTCGGCGATGGTCTCTTCGCGGCCCAGCGGCACGCCGGCCGGTGCCACCGCCTCCGCCCCCGGGGCGAGGTCCGGTCGCGGCAGGTCGGCGGGTGTATCGGCGCCCGCCGGCGGCGGCGCGACGAAGTTATCCATGTAGTACTGCCAGCCCAACAGCACGAGGAGGCTAAGCGCCAGGGCCAGGAACAGGTTCTTTTGATCCATGTCGCGGATTAAGTCGTCGGGCGGCGGCGCCCGCCGGCCGGCACCGGATCGTAGCCGGCGCTGCCCCAGGGATGACAGCGCCCGACGCGCCGCACCGCCAGCCAGGCGCCGCGCCAGGGCCCGTGCGCCTCTACTGCCTCCAGGGCGTAAGCCGAGCAGGAGGGCTCGAAGCGGCAGCTTGGCATCAGCACCGGCGCCAGGACGTACTGATAGGCGCGGATCAGGACCCGCAGCACCAATCCGGAAAGACGGTTCGCCGCCCTCATTCCGGTTCTCCCAATCCGTGCTCCGCTGGCAGCCGCCAGGCGCCGAGACGCCTCAGCGCCTGCTCCAGGTCGCGCACCAAGTCCGCGAAATCGCGCTCGTTGGTCGCCGCACGGCCGATGACGACGTAGTCGAGACCGGGGCGGGCGTGCCGAGCCATGACCTTCTGAACGGCCGCCTTCAGGCGCCGGCGCGCCCGATTGCGCGCCACCGCGCCGCCGACCTTGCGGCTAACTGTGTAGCCGACCTTGAGCGCCGGGGCAACGCGCTTGTCGCCGCGCACCGGCTCGCCCGCATCGGCGACCTGCAGTACCAGGCCCGGCGCCGCCCACTTGCGCCGGGCGGCGGCGACGCGCAGAAACTCGGCGCGCCGCTTCAGGCGCGAGAGATGCGCTCCGCCGCCGGATGCCGGCCCGGCCGCCTGGGGCATGGGATGCTCGTGCATGGTCGCTCGCGCCGCGCCCGGGCGCGGCCTCCGCGTCACGCGCTCAGGCGCTTGCGCCCTTTCGCTCGCCGCCGCTTGACGATGCGACGGCCGGCGACGGTCTTCATTCGAGCGCGGAACCCGTGTCGGCGCTTGCGCACCTTGACGCTGGGCTGGAACGTGCGTTTCACCCTGTCGGCTCCGGCTTCACGGGCGGAAAAACAAGGCGGACTGTATAGGGTTTCGCCACCCGCGAGTCAACGGCGGCCGGCTTGAGGCAAGTCATGGCGCCGCGGCGCGGAGCGCGTAGTCTGTTCGTTGTCAAAGCCCGTATACGGATCGGAGGGGCAGCCATGGCCTACAAGGACATCCCGGTGGTTCTCGACTACACGCCGGCCGCGGCGGCGCGGGTCAAACTCACCGCCCGCGCTTGCCCGCCGGTTCCCACGGCATCCCGCCGGGCGCGGATATCGCGTTGCACCTGGCCTGCCACGGGGTAAAGGTCGCCGGCTCGAACGTCGTCAGCGAGGATGGGTCGGTGGGCGACATCCTGCTCAATCGCGCGGCGGACGAGTCCATCGACCTGCTGGTCATGGGTGCCTATGGTCGCTCGCGCGTGAGCGAGCTGGAACCAGGGCGGGAGAATGATCGTCGTCTTCGGCTCGATCAATGTCGACATATTGATGACCCTGGAGCGGCTGCCGCGCCCGGGCGAGACCGTGCACGGCCGCGATTACCGACTGGCCCCCGGCGGCAAGGGCGCCAACCAGGCCTGCGCCGCCGCCCGCGCCGCCGGCGACGGTGCGCGCGTGGCCATGGTCGGCCGGGTCGGGCAGGACGCCTGGGGCCCTGTTGCAACCCGTTTGCTGGAAGAGGCCGGTGTCGATCTGAGCCGTGTGGAGGAAAGCGAGCGGCCGACGGGCTGCGCCACGATCTGGATCGACGC
>JAZFQY010000280.1:0-3926 GCA_036445355.1 Alphaproteobacteria bacterium | reverse complement strand
ACTTTTGTCCGCTGGCGTCGTTGCGCTCCTTATCCGATGCGGGGGCATCGAATTGCGAAGCGCGCCTAGCCAGCGGACAAAATCTTGGCGGTGAAATGGGTTCTTATTACCGAGACTTGGTATTAGTTGGTCGGCATGGGGCCGACGCTGAGCGCCGGGTCGAGCCGCGTCTGGAACCAGTTGATGCGCCAATCCAGGTGCGGTCCGGTGACGCGGCCGGTGGTGCCGACGGCGCCGATGACCTCGCCCTGGGAGATCTTCTGGCCGAGGGCGACGCGCACCTCCTTGAGGTGGGAGTAGATGGTGGTCACCCCGTGGCCGTGGTCGATGACGATGGTGCCGCCAGTGTAGAACAGATCGCCCTCGGCCAAGGACACCTCGCCTTCGGCCGCGGCCTTGACCGGCGTGCCCGCCGGCGCGGCGATGTCGATGCCCAGATGCGGCGAGCGCGGCTTGCCGTTGAGGATGCGCTGATTGCCGTAGCGGCCGCTGACGCGCCCCACCACCGGCCAGATGAAGCCGTCGAGGAAACGCGGCGTCTGTGTGTCGCGCGCCCGCGCGCTGCGTATCATCGCCCCCTCGCGGCGGATGCGCTCCCAAAGTTCCTTGGGCGGCGTCACAGTAATCTCAGGCAGGCCGTCGATGCGCTCGATGTCGTACTCGCGCTTGAGAATGACCAGGCGGTGCGGCTGATCGGCGCCGTCGGGGCAGGTAACGTTCAGCACCGCCTCGCCCTCGGCGTCGCGATCTATGCCGAAGACGAAGACGCCGCTCGCCGGATCGACGCGCAGGTTGGTGTCCTCATAGGCGATGCGCGTTCCCGGCTCGGCGCGGCCGATGAGCAGCGCGCCTTGGCGTGCGCTATCGCCGAGCCGTAGGGGACAGGCCAGCGCCGGCGCTGCCGCTGCCAATAGGACCAGGGTCAGGACTGCGCGCCGGATCATAACAGGCTCCCTTGGCGACCGTTGCCGCCTCGCTTCGTCGGTCGGCGCCGTCCCGGCGCACCCTTGGCGCCGGAGATCACGGCCCCAGCCTCGCCATCGTGGAAGGTGAGCGCCACCGCTTTCCCCGGCGAAGCGGCCGCGACCGTCGTCACCGGCGCGCCGGCGGCGTCGCGCACCAGCACGAAGCCGCGCTCCAGCACCCGCTCGAACGACGCGCTCTCCATGAGCGCCGCCAGTGCCGTCAGGCGCTGCGCCGCCGCGCCATGGGCGCGCATCCAGGCCGGCGCCAGGCGCCCGGCGATCCCCGCCAATGCCCGCGCCTCCTGCCGGATTTCCGCCCGCCACCCGCGCCGGCGCTCGCGAATGGCCTGGTCGAGGGCGCGGCCGCCGGTGGCGAGCGCCTGTCGCGCCAGGGCCATCAGGCGATCTGGCGTGCCCAGTCGTGCCGCCATTTGGTTAATTTTTCCCGAACGCTCGGCCATGGTGGCGCGCACGGCGAAGAACAGGCGCTCCGCCCGGTCGTCCAGGCGCTGCGCCGCGGCGCCGAGGAGACTGGCCGCGTCGGGCAGGCCGCGGCCCAGCCCCTCGACCCGCTGGCGGCGCAGGGCGAGGCCGCGCCCCATGGCGCCCACCAGCCGGCGGCCGTGCTCCAGCACATGGCCCAGCAATTCGGCGCGCACCGGCACCGCCATCTCGGCGGCGGCGCTGGGCGTCGGCGCCCGCCGATCGGCGGCGAAGTCGATGAGGGTGGTGTCGGTCTCGTGGCCCACGGCCGAAATCAGGGGAATGGCACTCGCCGCCGCTTCGCGTACCACGGCCTCGTCATTGAAGGCCGCCAGGTCCTCGAGGCTGCCGCCGCCGCGGGCGACGATGAGCACGTCCGGACGCGGCACGGCGGCGCCGGGGGCTAGGGCGTTGAACCCTTTGATGGCGGCGGCGATCTCGGCCGCCGCGCCCTCGCCCTGCACCCGCACCGGCCACAACAGCACCCGGCGCGGGAAGCGGTCGGCGAGGCGGTGCAGGATGTCGCGGATGACCGCCCCGGTGGGCGAGGTGACGACGCCCACCACATCGGGCAAATAGGGCAGTGGGCGCTTGCGGTCGTCGTCGAACAGCCCCTCGGCGGCGAGGCGGCGGCGGCGCTCCTCGATCATCTTCAGGAGCGCCCCCTCCCCCGCCAGCTCCATGCGCTCGATGACGATCTGATAGGTGGAGCGCCCGGCATAGGTGGTCAGGCGGCCGGTGGCGATGACCTCCATCCCTTCCTCGGGCTTGAGCCCGAGGCGCGCCAACTGCCCGCGCCAGATGACGCCGTCGAGGACGGCGCTCTCGTCCTTCAGGCGCAGATAGCAGTGGCCCGATCCGGGCACCCGGGGCTGGGAGATCTCGCCGCGCACGCGCACATAGCCGAAGGCGTCCTCGAGGGCGCGCTTCACCGCCTGGCTCAGCTCGCCGACGCTGACGACGGGCGGCAGGTTGGAGGCGGCGTCGGCGGAGTCCTGGTCGTTCATGGCGCCGATGGGGAGAATCGGGCGGCCATGATACAAGAGCGCCGCCCCGGCACAAGCCGGGGCAGGGAGAGAACGCAATGCGAATCCTGGTGGTGGGATCGGGCGGCCGCGAGCACGCGCTGTGCTGGGCCATCGCCAACTCGCCCCTGTGCGACGCGCTTTACTGCGCCCCCGGCAATGCCGGCATCGCCGAGGAGGCGGAGTGCGTTCCCGTCGCCGCCGACGATCTGGACGGGCTTGTGGCATTTGCCCGAGAGCGCGCCATCGACTTCGTCGTCGTCGGCCCCGAAGCCCCCCTTGTCGCCGGACTGGTGGACAAGCTGGAAGACGCGGGGATCAGGGCCTTCGGCCCCAGCGCCGCCGCCGCGGCGCTCGAGGGCTCCAAGGGCTTCACGAAGGATTTGTGCGCGCGGCACAATATCCCCACCGCCGCCTACACCCGCTTCGCCGACGCCGAGGCGGCGAAGGCGCACATTCGCGACGCCGGCGCGCCGATCGTGGTCAAGGCCGACGGCCTCGCCGCCGGCAAGGGCGTCACCGTGGCGGCGTCGGTGGCGGAGGCGCACGCCGCCGTCGACGCCGCAATGGGCGCGCGCCGCTTCGGTGCCGCCGGCGCCGAGCTTGTGATCGAGGAATGTCTCGAAGGCGAGGAGATCTCCGTCTTCGCCCTCGCCGACGGAAAGAACGCGCTGCTGCTCGCAGGCGCCCTGGACCACAAGACGGCCAACGACGGCGACACCGGCCCCAACACCGGCGGCATGGGCGCCACCTCGCCGGCGCCGGTGATGACGGATGCGCTCGAGGCCGAGATCATGGCCCGCATCATCGAGCCCGCGACCGCCGCCATGGCCGCCGAGGGAATGCCTTACACGGGCGTGCTCTATGCCGGCCTGATGGTGACGGCGGACGGGCCCAAGCTGCTGGAGTTCAACGTCCGCTTCGGCGACCCCGAGGCGCAGGTGCTGGTCATGCGCCTGATGTCGGATCTGCTGCCGGCGCTGGTGGCGGCGCGCGACGGGGTGCTGAAGAACTTTCACCTGCGCTGGTACGACGAGGCGGCGCTGACTGTGGTCATGGCGGCCAAGGGCTACCCCGGCGCCTACGACATGGGCAGCGAGATCAAGGGCCTCGAACGCCTCGCGAAGCGCGACGACGTGAAGGTGTTCCACGCCGGCACCAGGCGCGATGAAGACGGCCGCCTACTGGCCGATGGCGGCCGGGTGCTCAACGTCACGGCCCTGGGCGCCACCGTGGCCGATGCCCAGCACAAGGCCTACGACGCCGTCGCCGAGATCGACTGGCCCGAGGGATTCTACCGCTCCGACATCGGCTGGCGCGCATTGGGGCGGTAAGCCGCGACAAGGCGCCTCATGTTTTCTTGGCCCCCTCACCCTCACCCACAAGGGGAGAGGGAACCTTCGAGCAGGCCCTGACCTATTGCCCTCCCTCGTGACGGGGGGAGGGTGGGTTG
>JAZFQY010000279.1:0-6258 GCA_036445355.1 Alphaproteobacteria bacterium | reverse complement strand
TGCTTGAGATGTTTTCCACGAGCAAGCGGGGCTAGGACAGGCGTGACATGGACCTCCGCTTCACCCACCTCACCCGCCCTGCGATCCGCGGGAGGTCTCGCCGCACACGATGTGGCACACTGCAATTACCTACATGGCAGAAACTGGCGCCGACGTTCGAACAATTCAGGAATTCTCGGGGCACGCGTCACTCGAAATGGTTCTTCGGTACACTCACGCCCGGGATCGGTGGGTCGATAACGCCGTCGAGAAGATGGAAAGGGCGAAAACGAACGTGGAACAACTCGACCGCACGAAGGGCGAGAATTCCTGACGCATTTTCACACGAATTACACAGGCGCAATGAGCGGCTCGCCAAGATTGTCGCTAGGTGATTGAAATACTGGTGCCGCAGGAGGGATTCGAACCCCCGACCCACGCATTACGAATGCGTTGCTCTACCAACTGAGCTACTGCGGCAGGGTGCGGTGAAAATAGGCGCGGCTCGCGGTATTGGCAAGGTGGCGCCTACGCCGCCGTACTGCCGATAAAGGAGTCGAGCACCGCGCGCCATGGCGCGCCGGGGAGGGGTCCGGGGTCAGGCCTCGGCGGGCGCCTCCAGCGCCGGCGTCGGGCTCGGGGCGGCGTCGGCGGGCGGCCCCCAGGCGAGGCTGCCGAACGCCCCGCAGTGACCGCACACCGCACCCCAGCGCGCCGCCAAAGCGCCGCAATCGGCGCAGCGCCAGGCCTCGTCGGGCTCACCGGCGCGGTCGAGCCAGGCGCGGGCAGCCGCCGCGTCGCCGTTCTCGGACTCCTCCAGCCGCGCCATCAGTCGGCAGACGCGGCCGCTCGCCCGGATGCGGGCGGCGCTTTGCAGGTGGTTGCGCGCCTCGCCCCAGAGCTTGGCGTCCAGCGCCGCCTCGGCGAGCGCTATATGGCTTTCGAGATGGCCCGGATTGGTCTCGTACAGCTTCTCGAGCGCCTTGACGCGGGCGAGGGAGTCGCCGGCCACCAGTTCCCCGTAGACCGCGGCGAGGTCGGGATGCGGGCAGGTCGGCCAGGCGCCCTCGACGGTCTTGAGGGCGCGGCGCGCCTTTCCCGCCCGCGCCAGTAGGCGGGCGGTCTGCGCCGCCGCCGGCGCCAGGGCGGGGTCGAGCGCGTATGCCTTGCGCGCCTGCTGTAGGGCCTCTTCCTCGTGCTCCGCCGCCTCCGACGCGCGGCTGCGCTCGACCAGGAGCGCGGCGCGGCGCCGGTCGGCCTCGCGTCGGGCGACGCCGTCATGCGCCGCAGACGCGTCCAGCGCCGCCTGGGCCAGGCGCCAATCGCCGGCACGGCTCAGGAGCCGGAACAGGACATCGTGTACCCAGGCGGATCGGGGCCGGAGCTCGCGGGCGCGGCGGGCCAGGGCAAGCGCCGGCGCCACCGCTCCGCCGCGCATCGCCTGCACGATCAGGCCGCGCAGTCCCAGGAACTCCGTCTCCGGCCGCTCCAGCATGGCCTCGAAATAGCCCCGCGCCGCCCGCTCCTCGCCGGTGAGTTGGGCCGCCTGGGCCGACAGCAGCAGCGTCAGGGGCGGCTCGCCAAGGAGCCCGCCGGCCTTGCGCGCCTGGCGCCGCGCCTCTTGCGGATCGCCCGCCGCCACCGCGACCATGCCCTGGGTCAGCGCCTGATAGCCGGCGGCGCGCCGCCGGCCGCGACGACTTGCCCTCAGCTCCCCGGGGGCGCGGCGCAACGAGCGCCACGAGCGGTAGATCAGCGCCGCCGCGGCCAGCATCAGCAGGGTCGCCACCGCGAGCACGCCCACGGACGTCTCGATGCGCAGCTCCCACCAATCGAGGTCGATGACCACGCGGCCCGGGTGTTGCGCCAGCCAGACGGCAATGGCGACGGCGACGCCGACTTTGACGAAGTACCAGAGGACACGCAGCATCGATCGGCCCCTGGCCCTCAGCCGGCCGGCGCCGCGGCGAGGCCCTCACGCGCCCTGGCGTCGAGCTGCTTCACCGCCGCCTCGGCCGCGAGCCGCGCCCGCGCGGCGGCCAGCCATTCGGTCGCCGCCTCGGTGGGTGGGCCGGCCACGGCCTGCAACTGCGCCACCGCGCCCGCCACATCGCCCCGGCCGAGGCGGTCTTCCGCCCGGGCGACGACGGCATCGACGGTGTCGCCCGCGAGGCCCATGCGCCGCCAGCTCACGATCGAGCTCATTTGGGCGAGCAGACGATCGGCCCAGTCGCCGCCCGCGTCGGCGCGCCCGGCCTGCACGACTGCGCGGGCGACCGCCGGAAATCGAACCTGCAACTCCATGAGATCGGGTATGCCCTCCGCCGCCCGGGGCTCCAGCGCCGCCAGGGACGCGGCCAGCTCCGGCGCGTCCTGCGCGATCTGCCGAACCGCCGCCAGCTCCTCGCCGAAGGGCCGGTTGGCGGCGACGGCGGCGCGCAGCTGGCCGGCCGCCAAGGCCAGGGCCAGGGCCCGCGCCGTGCGTGCATCGGTCTGCTGCGCGGTGCCGGACAGCTCGGCCAGCCGCGCGCCCAGCGCCTCGACCTCGCCCGTGAGCGCCGCCACCGCCTCGCCGGCCGCGGCCAGACCGGGCGCCGGCCGCGCCTCCAGGCGCTCCACAACGGTCGCCAGCCGCTCGAGCTCGGCCGCCAGCGCGACCATGCGCTCCGTGGTGCTCGCCGCCGCCTCCGCCGCCCGGATCCGCGGCACCAGGGCCGGATCGGCGCCTGCCTGGCTCTCGTCGAGGCGCGCCTCGATCTCCTGCATGCGGATGGCGAGGGCCCCGTCGGCGGCCGGCGGCGCGGCCGCCTGGATCGCCGTCAGCCGTGCCTCGAGGGCGGCCACACGGCCGGCTCCGTCGCCGCTTCCGCCGCTCCACCAGGCGAGGCCCACGGCCAGGAGGGCAAAGGCGAATGCGCTCACTGTCGCGCCGAGTATGAGATATTCGCGCAGCCCCTGTGCCGATGTCCTCGCCGGCGGCCGGGGGACGCTGGGCGTCGGCGGCCGGGGCGCGCTGGGCGTCGGCGCACTGGGCGCCGGGGCGCTGAGTGTCGGCGCGGAGGCGGGCGGGCGCCTCGGCTCCCGCGGTGGGGGCTCCTGCGGTGAGGGCTCGGCCATGGCCGTGTCGGCGCCGCCGAGGTCGATGTCGTGTTCGACCGCCGCGGCGCGGATGGCCGCCAGGCGCTGGGCGGGGATCGCGTCCCGCTGCTTCCAGCCCTGCACCGTGCTGACGGCGATCCCCAGCTTCGCCGCCATCGGTCGGATGCCGCCAAACTTTTCGATGAGCCCGGATGTGGCAACCTGGCCGGCCGCCGCGTCTTCGGCCCGTTCTGTACTCTCGTCGCTCGACATGGCTCGCTGCCCGTACCGGTGGAGGCGCCGGCCCAGAGGGCGGGATCACCCCAATCTAGCACAGTGTACGCACCTGGAAAAGCCGTACGTACGCACACACTCGTTACGGATTCGTTAATCGTACGCGCACGGCAGATTGAGGCGGGTCAGGTCTCCCCGGTGCCGAGCAGGGCGAGCAGCGCCGCCTCCTCCGGGCGCGGCGCCACCTCGACCCGGCGGAAATCGAGGCCGGTCAGGGCCTCGGCCACGGCGGGGCTCAGACACAGGGCGGCCAGGCCCCGACAGGCGTCGGGCAGGCCGGCCGCGGTCACCAGGCGGGCGAAGGTTGCGGCCGTACGTGGCGAGTACAGGAGCACGACGTCGAGATCGCCGGCCGCAAGGGCCGCCTGGGCGGGTCCGGACAGGGCCGCCGCCGGCTCTGCCCGGTAGAGTACGGCGCGCCTGACCTCGAAGCCGCCCAGGTCGTCGGGCAGGTCGCCGGCCAGGTTCCCGGCGGTGACGCTGCCGGCGGCGTGCAGGAGGGCGCCGCCGGCGGGATCGAGCCGCGCCCGCAGGAGCGCCGCCAGGGCCGCCACGTCGCCCTCGGCGCTCTCGACCCGGGCAAATCCGGCCGCGCGCGCCGCCTCGGCGCTGGCCTGGCCGACGGCGAAGACCGGCAGGGCACGGGCCGCGGCGTCGCCGCCGGTGACCCGGCCTAGGGCGCGGGCGCCGTTGGCGCTGGTGACCACCAGGGCCTGCACCCCGGTCGGGTCCAGCTTGGCGTCGGCTATCTCGTGGATGGTGAGCAGGGGCTCGACCAGGGCCTCGATCCCGATTCGCGCCAGGCGGGCGGCCAGGGCCTCGGAGTCCGGGCGCGGCCTGGTGAGCAGGGCGCGCACCCGCGCCTCAGGCCAGGGCGGCGAGGAACGACGGCCCGGCGGCGGCCTTGAGCTCGGCACCGGCGTCGCGGCCGAGCGCCGTCGCCGCGGCGGCGTCGCCGCGCCGGTCCACGGCATGCAGGTCCGAGCCGTCGGGCTGCGCCACCAGGCCGCGCAGGCGCATGACGCCGCCCGCCACCTCCGCCAGGGCCGCGATCGGGGTTCGGCAGGAGCCGTCGAGCACCGCCAAGAGCGCCCGTTCCGCCGCCACTCGCGCCGCCGTCTCGGCGTGGTCGAGGGGTGCCAGCAGGTCCCGCACCTGCGCGTCCCCTTGCCGGCACTCGATGCGGATGGCGCCCTGAGCCACCGCCGGCAGCATCTCCTCCGGCTCGAGCACGGCGCCGATGCGAGCCTCCAGGCCCAGGCGCTTGAGGCCGGCCACCGCCAGCAGGGTCGCGTCCACCTCGCCGGCGGCGACTTTGCGCAAGCGGGTGTCGACGTTGCCGCGGAACGGCACCACCCTGAGATCGGGCCGCCGCGCCCTGAGCTGCGCCGCCCGGCGCAGGGACGCGGTGCCCAC
The DNA here is from genome assembly GCA_036445355.1 of Alphaproteobacteria bacterium. Lineage (GTDB taxonomy): Bacteria > Pseudomonadota > Alphaproteobacteria > UBA6615 > UBA6615 > JAZFQY01. The sequence continues at coordinate 1,491 of JAZFQY010000279.1, read as the reverse complement.
CACGGCGCCCTGGGGCAGGTCGGCGATGTGCTCGGCGCCGCCGGCGAACAGGGCGTCGCGCGGATCCTCGCGCGGCAGCAGGCAGCCGATCACCAGCCCCGCCGGCAACCGGGTCGGCAGGTCCTTCATCGAGTGCACCGCGACATCGACTCGGCGCTCGATCAGCGCCTCCTCGATCTCCTTGGTGAACAGCCCCTTGCCGCCGATCTCCGCCAGGGGCCTGTCGCGCACCCGGTCGCCGGTGGTCTTGATGACCACGAGCTCGGCCGGCGGCAGGCCGGGGTGGGCCTCGGCCAGTATTCCGCGCACCAAAGTCGCCTGGGCGCGGGCGAGCCTGCTGCCGCGCGTGCCGATGCGCAGGGGGGCATCGCTCATGGCGCATGTGTAACCCGACCCGGCGCGACGGGAAACCCCCCCGCCACGAAAGGGCTTTGGTCCCCCCGGTGCGGGCCTTATATGCGGTCCATGCGCGTCCTCGGCATCGAGACCAGCTGCGACGAGACCGCCGCCGCGGTCCTCGGCGACGACCGCACCGTGCACTCCAACCTGGTGCTCGGCCAACTCGAGGATCACCGTCCCTTTGGCGGCGTCGTGCCGGAGATCGCGGCGCGCGCCCACCTGGAGCATGTGGACGCGCTGGTGGCGCGCGCCATGGCCGAGGCGGGCATGGACTTCCCGGCGCTCGACGGGGTCGCGGCGACGGGCGGACCGGGGCTCATCGGCGGCCTCATGGTGGGGGTGATGACGGCCAAGGCCATCGCCGCCGTGCACGACCTGCCCTTCCTCGCCGTCAACCACCTCGAGGGCCATGCCCTGACGGCGCGGCTGACCGACGGCATCGATTTCCCGTATCTGCTGCTGCTGGTCTCCGGCGGACACTGCCAGCTCCTCGCCGTCGAGGGGGTGGAGAGCTATCGCCGCTACGGCGGCACCGTCGACGACGCCGTCGGCGAGGCCTTCGACAAGGCGGCCAAGATGCTGGGCCTCGGCTTTCCCGGCGGCCCCGAGGTCGAGGGCGCGGCCGAGGCGGGCGATCCCAGGCGCTACGACCTGCCGCGGCCGATGACGCGCAAGGCCGGCTGCGACTTCTCCTTCTCGGGCCTGAAGACGGCCCTGCGCCATGTCATTCACCGCCTGCCGCCCGGCGCGCTGGGCGAGCGGGAGGTGGCCGATCTGTGCGCCTCGTTTCAGGCGGCGGTGGGCGACGTGCTGGTGGACCGGACCGGGCACGCCCTCGACCGTTTCGCCGCCGACTATCCCGATGCCGAAGTCTCGCTGGTGGTCGCCGGCGGCGTCGCCGCGAACCGGGCGCTGCGGGCGCGGCTCGGCAGGTTGTGCGCCGGGCGCGACGCTCGCTTGGTGGCGCCGCCGCCGGAGCTGTGCACCGACAATGCGGCGATGATCGCCTGGGCCGGCATCGAGCGGCTGCGCCTCGGCCTCACCGATCCGCTCGACGTCTCGCCTCTCGCGCGCTGGCCCCTCGACCCCGAC
>JAZFQY010000278.1:0-8451 GCA_036445355.1 Alphaproteobacteria bacterium | reverse complement strand
GCCCGGCAGGACGAGGCCCAGCCCGGCGGCCAGCTCCAGCGCCTGGACCACGTCCTTGCGCTGGACCGTGGCGCGCCCGCCGGGCTCGAAGCTGCTCGCCACCATGCGTCCGCCATGCAGCTCCAGGATTCGGGACTCGGCGAAGCCGCCGCGGATGGCGTCGCGCACCTTGGCCGGGTCGACGCCGGCGCGGCGGGCCAGGGTCAGCGCCTCGGCCACGGCGCCGATGGTCATGCCGACGATGACCTGATTGACGGTCTTCGCCACCTGGCCGGCGCCGACCCCGCCCACATGGGTGATGTGCCGGCCGAGCGCTCCGAGGATCGGCCGTGCGCGATCGAAGGCCGCGCCGTCACCGCCGGCCATGATGGTGAGGCTGGCGTCGATTGCCGCCACCTGGCCACCGGAGACCGGCGCGTCCAGGTAGTCGACGCCCAGTGCCAGTGCCTCCCGGGCCCAGGCGCGGGTCTCGGGCACCTTGGTCGTGCCCATGTCGATCACCAGCTTGCCGTCCGCGAGCCCGGCGAGGACACCGGCCGGCCCATGCAGCACCGCGTCCGCTGCCGCCGTGTCGGTGACCATGAGGATGATGACCTCGGATGCGGCGGCCACCGCATGCGGGCTGGCCGCCGTGGCGATCCCCTCCGCCGCCAGCGCCTCGACCGGGCCGGGCGAGCGGCTGGTGACGGTGAGCCGGGCGCCGGCGCGATGCAGGTTCAAGGCCATGGGCCGGCCCATGAGGCCGAGGCCGACGAAGCCAATCTTGTATTGCGTCAGGTCTGGCACGGCGGCGCGTGCCGTCGGGCCGCGCTAGAGCCTACTCCGGTCATATGGACGCAATTCTGTTGTGCCCGCGAAGCAGCTGCCGGCACGCGCCGCGCGCTCGATCGCCGCCGCCGGCAGCCGCTCCACCTCGAGCGCTTCGCGCAGCATCTCCAGGAGCCTCAGCTCCTCCTGGCTCGCGGTCTGGTCGGCGGCGACCACGTCGCAGGCGAGCGCGTAGGCCGTCTCCCGAAGCCGTGTCGGCAGCGCCGCCCTGATGCGTTCGAAGGCACGCGCCAGCCCGTCTTCCTGTTGCAGCAGCGCCGCGCACTCCTCGGCGACCTCGGGCAAGCGGTCGGTATCGAAGTCACCGAAGACCGGCAGGCGGCTGACCATCTCGCCCATGGTCTGGAGCTCGGCGTCGCTCATGCTGCCGTCGGCGGCCGAGGTGAGGACCATGGCATAGATGAGGGCGGCGCTTGGGTCTTGCATGGCGATGGCTCGCGCGCTGGCCGGGCGCCCATAAAGCAAGCGCGACGCGCGGCCGTCAAGCCTCGGTCGCCGACGGACGTGGTAGGGGCTGGATTGAACCCCGCGCCCCTACGCCTCCCCCAGGAACTCCCCCACCAGGCGCACGGCGTCGGCGAGACCCAGGCGGCGGAGCGCGACGCCCTCGGGGAAGGCGCCGGCCAGGCGCGAGGGCATGGCGCCGTCCAGGAGCACGAAGGCGCCGCGGTCGTCGGCGCGGCGCACCAGGCGCCCATAGGCCTGGGCGAGCTTGAGCCGGGTCAGCATGTCGTCATAGCGCGCGCCGCCCAGCGTCGCGCGCCGGGCGCGGTGCAGGATGCTCGGCCGCGGCCACGGCACCCGGTCGAATACGATGAGCCGGAGCGAGCGCCCCGGCACGTCCACCCCATCGCGCACGGCGTCGGTGCCGAGCAAGCAGGCGTCCTCCTCGGCGCGGAAGATATCGATCAGAGTCGCCACGTCGAGCCCGTCCACGTGCTGGGCGTAGAGTGAGAGGCCCGCCTCCTCCAGGGGCGCGGCGATGCGGGCGTGCACCTGGCGCAGCCGGGCGATGGCGGTGAATAGGCCCAGGGCGCCGCCGCCCGCGGCCTGGAAAAGGGCCCGGTAGGCCGCCGCCACCTGGGCCGGGTCGTCGCGGCGCACGTCGGTGACGACCACGGCGCGGGTCAGCGCCCCATAGTCGTAGGGCGAGGCCACCCGGGCGCGGATGGCCGGCAGGGGCAGGTGGCGGGACCCGGTGCGCCCCTCGGCCGCACGCCAGTCGGCCTCCACGTCGCCCGAGGCGTCGGTAAGGGTGGCCGAGGTGACGACCAGCCCGTGGGCGCGGGCGGCCACCGCCTCGGCGAAGGGGAGGGTCGGGTCGCGCCAGTGGCGGACCATGCCCACGTCCAGGTCGCGGCCCTCGGCGCGCTCGACCTCGAACCAGTCGACGGTCTCGGCCGCCTCCGCGCCCAGCTCGGCCAGCATCGCCCGCCAGCCCTCGGCCCCGGCGTCGCCGCGCCGCTGCAGGCCGCGGCAAACGGCCTCGATACGCACGCGGGTGGGGGTGTCCAGCTCCTCGGCCTCGTCCTCCAGGCGCGCCGTCAGCCGCTCCTTGAGCCTGGTCATGGGCCCGACCAGGCGCCCGAGCGCCCCTTCCAGGGCGGCGGCCGACTCGGCGACCTCCGGGCCCAGGGGCCGCACCTCCGTCTCCAGGCTGTAGGGGCTGTCGGCCGTATGTGCGCGCGCGTACACCTGTTCGCGTACGGCGCGAAAAAACGCCTCTGCCGGGCCCTGCGGCGCCCCGTCGCCGACACGGTTACGCCAGCCCGCCGCCGGCAGCGCCCGCGCCGCCGCCAGCACCTGATCGTACGTCTCGCGTGCGGCACGGTCGTCGCCCAGGAGGTCGCCCACACGCTCGGCCAGGCCGCGGGCGCGGCCGGCGCGCCGCCCCTCGGCGCCCAACAGCCAGCGCCGGAGCTCCGCCGTCTCCTGTCCGGTCAGGCGGCTGGCGAAGACGTTATCGGCGGCGTCGAACAGATGGTGGCCCTCGTCGAAGACGTAGCGCGTCGGCAGGCGGGTGTCGTCCATGCCGCCCAGTGCCGCCTGAATCATCACCAGGGCGTGGTTGGCGACGACGATGTCGGCGCGCCGGGCCCGGCGCACGCTGCGCTCGATGAAGCAGCGGTCGTAGTGCGGGCAGGCGGAGTAGATGCATTCGCCGCGCCGGTCGGCGAGGCCGAGAGTCAACCCGGCGCCGAACAGGCCGGCGAGCCAGGCCGGGAAGTCGCCCCCCAAGTCGCCGTCGCGGGTCGACGCGACCCAGCGCGCCATCAGCCCCAGCGCCACGGCCTCGCGGGGCATGAGCGCGCCGAGGCGGCCCACCGCCTCCTCGAGGTTGAGCAGGCAGAGGTAGTTCTCCCGCCCCTTGCGGATGACCACCTTCGCCGCCTTGAGCTCGGGGTCGGGATGCAGGCGGTCGAGCTCGCCGTCTATTTGCTGCTGCAGGTTGCGGGTGTAGGTACTGATCCAGACGGCGGCGCCGTTCTGCTCCGCCCACAGGCTCGCCGGCGCGATGTAGCCCAGGGTCTTGCCGGTGCCGGTACCGGCCTCGGCCAGCACCATCTTGGGCGCCCCCTTTTGCGTGCGCGGGGCGAAGGCGGCCGTCACCGCCGAGGCGAAATCGGCTTGTTGCGGCCGGTTCTCCGCACCCGGGCCCAGGAGCTCCGCCAGCCGCGCCCGCGCCGCCGCCGGCTCCACCGGGGCGTTGCCGGGCGGCGGCTCCGGCGCCAGCTCGGACCATTTTGGCAGCCGCCGCCACACCGCCAGGCCGCCGCCGGCGGGGGCGTTGCGCGCCGCCGCCGCCAGTTCTGCCCGCCCCAGGGCCGCCAGCACCATCGGCCCCCAGGGCCAGCCGGCCATGGACGCCGCCACCGGCGCCGCCGCGTCCTTGGCCGGCCGCTCCCACGCCGCGAGCTCGGCCAGCAGCGCCGCCGCGGCGGCCCCGAGGGCGGCCGCCTCCGCCTCCAGGCCCTCGGGCGGCGCCAGGCCCATTGCCCTGGCCAGGCCGCGCGGCGTCGGCAGGCAGAAGCGCGTCGGGCGCACGAAGGCATGCAGCTCCAACAGGTCGTATGCGGCGAACGGCCGCACCCCGAGCCGGCGCGCCAGGGCGGCGGCGTGGCAGACCAGGGGCGGTGACGCCGCGGCGCGCCGGGCCGCCTCTTCATGGGGCAGGCGCGCGGCCTCGCCCGTGGGTGCGAGCCAGCAGGCGCGGCTCAACCCCGCCACCAGCGACGGGGCCTGCTCCAGCGGCATGGCGACCGCGGCGGCTTGGGTCATGGCCGGACCATAGAGCCTTTCCCGGTCATTTTGACCCATTCTGACAGAGCCGTTTTTGAATAGGGCCAGGAAAGTGCCGCAGCGCTTAGCCATAGCTACGCGCAAGGTGCTTGACGCCGCCCTGGCCCAAAACGGCCTGTCCCTCCGGGTTGTCCCGCGATGGGCATCCGTTTCGTTGTCTGCCTCGCCCGATGTCCCGCATCGCGCTTCGGCCGACGCCTTGCGGCCTGCCGCCTCGCGGGACAACAGAATTGCGTCAATATGATCGGGAAAGGCTCTAACGCCAGGCGTGGCACGGCGAAACCGGGGTCGGCGCAACTTGCGGCAATCTTTAGGAAAAGTGGAATCGATAGGAAGTGACACGGCGTTCCCGCAGCGCCATTCTGGCGGCTCGCAAGTCGTGGGGCGCAGTGCGTCCTGGGCCAGGATGGAGGCTTAGAATATGGAAATCAACGGGATCGGTCAGGTCTCGACGCTGGTGCCCACCAGCCAGCCGCAGCCGGACGGTGGACAACAGGCGGCCGAGACCACGCAGGGCACGGAGACGACGACGAATCAGACCGGGGTACTGCCCACGGACAGCAACGACAGTGACGCATCGAAGAGTGGCGGCACCTCCGGCTCCAACCTCGACGTTCTCGTCTAAACCGTTCGACGGCCGCTGCCGCTTTCCGGCCTGCCGGACCCGCCGCGCCATAGGGCGGACCCGCCGCAAAGGCGGGCGCTCGCATGCTATGACCGCCACGCCGGCGGCCGTTGACGCCGTCGCGACCGGCGCCTAGGTTCGCCCCCGCTTCATCCGACACAGGCGAGGAACCGCCATGGCGGAATCCGGCGTGCCGGCGACCGCGGTGAGGGCGTGGCCGTTCCAGGAAGCCCGCAAGCTGGTCACGCGCCTCGGCGACGGCGTGCCGGAGAAGGGTTTCGCCCTGTTCGAGACCGGCTACGGTCCCTCCGGGCTGCCCCATATAGGCACCTTCGCCGAAGTGCTGCGCACCTCCATGGTGCGCCACGCCTTCGCTACCCTGTCGGACATCCCGAGCCGGCTTTTCGCCTTCTCCGACGACATGGACGGGCTGCGCAAGGTGCCCGACAACGTGCCCAATGCCGACATGCTGGCCGAACATCTGGGCAAGCCCCTGACCGCGGTGCCCGACCCCTTCGGCACCCATGACAGCTTCGGTCAGCACAACAATGCCCGGCTCAACGCGTTCCTCGACGACTTCGGCTTCGACTACGAGTTCCTGAGCGCCACCGCGTGCTACCGCGCCGGCCGCTTCGACGATACCCTGATCAAGGTGCTGGAGCGCTACGACGAGGTGCTGCGGGTCATCCTGCCCACCCTGGGGCCCGAGCGGCGCGCGACCTACAGCCCTTTCCTGCCCATCTGCCCGCGCACGGGCGTGGTGCTGCAGGTGCCGGTCGAGGAGCGCAGATTGGACGCCGGCACCATCGTCTACCGCGACCCGGAGACGGCGGCGCTCACCGAGACGCCGGTCACCGGCGGCGCCTGCAAGCTGCAATGGAAGGCGGACTGGGCCATGCGCTGGACGGCGCTCGACGTCGACTACGAGATGTCGGGCAAGGACCTAATCGACTCCGTGCGCTTGTCGGCGCAGATCTGCCGCATCCTCGGCGGCACGCCGCCCGTGGGCTTCACTTACGAACACTTCCTGGACGAGAAGGGCGAGAAGATCTCCAAGTCCAGGGGCAACGGGCTCACCATGGAGGAGTGGCTCGCCTATGGCCCGCAGGAGAGCCTGGCCCGGTTCATGTTCCAGAAGCCGAAGGCGGCCAAGCGCCTCCATTTCGACGTCATACCGAAGGCGGTGGACGATTACCTGGCGCTGTTGGCAAAGTATCCCGAGCAGCCGCCGGAGCAGCAGCTGGAGAATCCGGTCTGGCACATCCACGATGGCAAGCCGCCGCCGGCCATGACCCATCTCAGCTTTGCCGTGCTCATGAACCTGTCCAATGTCTGCCACAGCGAGGACGCCTCGGTGCTGTGGGGCTTCATCAGCCGCTACGCCCCCGATGCTTCGCCCGCGACGGCGCCGCTACTCGACCGGCTGGTGGGGCATGCCATCGCCTATTACCGCGACTTTGTGATGCCGGCGAAACGCTACCGCGCGCCCGACGATCGCGAACGCGCGGCGCTGGCGGCGCTGGCGGAGGCGCTCGACGCCCTGCCGGAGGCGGCCGACGCCGAGGCGATCCAGACCCAGGTCTACGAGGTCGGCAAGCGCCACGGCTTCGAGCCCCTGCGCGACTGGTTCCGCGCCCTCTATGAGGTGCTGCTGGGCCAGAGCCAGGGCCCGCGCTTCGGCTCTTTCGTCGCCATCTACGGTGTCGGCGAGACGGCGGCGCTGATCCGCCGGGCGCTGGCCGGCGAGAATTTGGGCCGGGTCTGAACTCGAGCCATGCAGGACCGAGCCTGGGACGCGCTCACGGCCGAACTCGACGCTTGGGCCGAGGCCGGGCGCCGGGCCAGCTTCTGGTGGCGCGACGACGACGCCACCGAGCCGACGCTGGCGCTGGACCGGCTGCTTGAGTTGAGCGCCGAGACGGGCGCGCCGGTTGCGCTGGCCGTCGTCCCGGCGGCGATGTCGCGCTCGCTGCCGGCGCGCCTGGCCGCGGCGCCGGCGGCGTGCGCCGTCCAGCACGGCTACGCCCATGTCGATCACGCGCCCAAGGGCGCCGGCGCCTGGGAGCTGGGACCCCACCGCCCCGCCGCCACCGTCCTTGCCGAGCTGGCGCGCGGACACGAGATACTGAGCGCGGCATTCGCCGGGCGCTTCCTGCCGGTCTTGGTGCCGCCTTGGACCCATATCGACGCCGCCCTGGTGCCGCGCCTGCCCGAGGCCGGGTTCCGGGGGCTCTCCGATTTCGGCGCCCGGCGCGAGCGCTTTCCCGCCCCCGGCCTGGTCCAGATCAACGCCCACTGCGATCCGATCAAGTGGAAGGGCGGCGCCCGCTTCACCGGTGCCGAACGGGCCCTCGACGACGTGGTGCGCCACCTCGTCAGGCGGCGGCTTGGCGAAGCCGACGCCGAGGAGCCCACGGGCCTGCTCACTCACCACCTGGAGATGGATGCCGCCACCTGGACGTTCGTGGCCGAACTGCTGGCGCGCGTGTGCGCCCACCCCGCGGCGGCGTGGGTTCACATCGGAGATCTGCTGACGGCCGATGCGGAGGCGCAGGCATGAGCGCCGAGCTGCGGCAGGTCCATCCCGAAGACGCGGACGAGATCTGCGATTTCCTGCACGTGCACATGAACGCACGCATAAGCCGCGCCAATTGGCGGCGGATCCTCGTGGACTATCCCTGGCGCGTCCCCGGCTCGGATCTGGGCTGCGTCGCGGTGGATCGCGGCCGCATCGTCGGCTTCTTTGGCGTTATGCACACCGAGCGCCGAGTCGACGGCGCCCGCGCCCGCATCGCCAACCTCACCACCTGGTACCTGCTCAAGCCCTATCGCGGCACGGGCCTGAACATGCCGATGCTGGGCGCCGTCACCCGCGCGCCGGGCGTCACCTACACCAACTTTACCAGCGACCGGCCTGTCCTGCGCCTCTTCGACCGCGCCAAATTCCGCGTCCTCGACGACCGGCGCTTCCTGTGGCAACCGTCGGGGCGGCGCGCCCAGGAGATCGAGGTGCTCGACGATCCGGCGGCGATTCGTGACCAACTCGTGCCCGAGGCGCGGGCGCTGCTCGACGACCACGCCGGGTTCAACCTGCGCGTCTTTCTCATACGCGCCGCGGAAGGTGCCTGCCTGGTCATGCTGGCGGTGATGGTGAAGGGCGACGACATCGCCTATCACGAGGTGCTGCATCTGAGCGACCGCACGGTGTTCGCGCGCCATGTCCAGGCCTTCGCCGACCGCGTCCTGCCGCCCGAGCAGGCCGTGCTCGCCGTCGACTCGCGGCTCTTGCATGGCGTCGCGGTGGCGGCGGAGAGCGTGCCCCTGCCGGTGCCGCGTTACTTCAAGCCGGCACACGTCGAACCCTGGCAGGTGGACTTCCTCTATTCGGAGATCATCCTCCTCGATTTGAAGCTGTTCTGAGGCCGGGCATGTTATACCAAGTCTCGGTAATAAGAACCCATTTCACCGCCAAGATTTTGTCCGCTGGCTAGGCGCGCTTCGCAATTCGATGCCCCCGCATCGGGCAAGCCGCGCAACGCTGCCGGAGGGACAATGCGCCCCACCGAAGGCCGCCAACTTTTGTCCGCCGGCGTCGTTGCGCTCCTTATCCGATGCGGGGGCATCGAATTGCGAAGCGCGCCTAGCCAGCGGACCAAATATTGGCGGTGAAATGGGTTCTTATTACCGAGACTTGGTAT